>DATJHZ010000503.1:0-3310 GCA_035493595.1 Cyclobacteriaceae bacterium
ATAAATGTTTTTGTTTCTGAAATCACCGCTATGTAGCGAACCATCTTTTGCAACGCCGAAGAACGAGAAATTTAGAATGGTGTACTTTGAATAATCAATATCGAGATGCGTTAATGCTCCTGCACTGGGTACTCCATTGGCAGTGCTCTTCCATGGATCCCAATTAGTAATGTACCCGATAATCTGTTTTTGATGATTGGCTGTGGTTGACGTTCCACCTGTGTTTACTTGTGCTGTTGTGTGCGCTGCGATAAACATACACAGCACACACACCATCACACAAAAATTCAGCTTGGGTTTGCTGAATAGTTTTTGATAAAATAATTGCATGACAAAAGAAGTTTAGGTTTGGTAACATTTTTTTGCTCTGTTATTTAAATGTTATCAATAGATCATATAAAATGAAATGCAATTATTGAATGGCGATGTGCAGTTATTGAACGGTTTCAATACCTTAGAAATCAGGTATCTTAATTTTGGCGAATTAATGCTATTGAAAGTAGTTTTGAAATGCCTGAATTTTCGAATGAAAAATAATCGCAACAATCAAAAACAACATTTGAACCTTTAGGAATTTGACTTTGTTAACTTAAAAGTTAACTTTGCCTTGTGGAAAAAATCCGTCAAATTATATTTCACAAGGACTATTTCCTTGATTTCTTTAACAACCAGACAGGAAAAGTCAAAGATAAGATTGAACAAGTTTTATTTGTAATAGCAGTAGCTGAGAGGATTCCGACCAAATTCTTTCAACACCTGACGGGAACTGACGGTCTTTATGAGATCAGAATCGAATATCAAGGAAATATCTATAGAATCTTTTCGTGTTTTGATGAAGGAAATTTAGTTGTGCTGTTTAACGGTTTTCAGAAAAAGTCACAAAAGACACCTACCAGAGAAATTGAGAAAGCCTTAAAAATCAAGGCCGAATATTTTATTGAAAAAGTTAAATTGAAAGGCCATGGAAACAAAAAATAAAAGGAAGAAAACTGTAGCAACTTTTGATGAGCTGATTGAAAGCCGTCACGGAAAAATTGGAACCAAAAAAAGGACTGAATTTGAAATCAAAGCTAAGTCCTTTGCCATTGGAGAAATAATTAAAGAAGAGAGACGACTTGCCAATATGACCCAAGATGAGCTAGCAACTAAAACTGGGACAAAGAAGAGTTTTATTTCAAGAATTGAGAATGGGCATAGTGACATTCAATTATCGACTTTATTTAAGTTGATTGAGCTAGGACTAGGTAGAAAGATATCATTGACAATTGAATAAAAGGCTTCACGCACTCAGCTTCTTTGTCACCTCTTCTTTTCGTCTTCGCGAAATAGGTATGGCAGATTCATCTTTAAGAACGAGCAAACCTTCATTCTTGAATTTTAAAATGTAATCTACATTGACAAGGTGTGAGCGATGTACGCGAATGAAGTTAGGATGAATGGCTAGCAGATCTTCGTACTCTTTCAAAGTCTTTGATGAAAGAAAACTCTTACCTTCCGTTAAGATGAACTTTGTATAATTCAAATCTGCTTCACAACGAATAATTTTATCAATCTCCAGAAAGACAACACCATCATACGTAGTGATGGCGAGATTCTTTTCTTTGTTTGAAAACAGATTCTCTAATTGTTGTTCGTATACATCTTTCGTTTCATCCTTTAGCTTTTGAAAACGAGTGATGGCCTCTCCCAATTCTTTTGCACTCACTGGTTTTAATAAATAGTCGAGAGCATTATAACGAATAGCACGAATAGCATATTGATCGTATGCTGTTGTGAAAATTACTTTGAAATCAATCTGCGGAATGGCCGCTAACAAATCAAAACCACTTTGCAGTGGCATTTCAATATCGAGAAAAAGAAGATCAGGTTTAAATGTTTTGATTTTAAACATTCCATCTTCCGGATCTAACGATGTCTCAATGGTAAACTTCCCAGGAAAGCTTTTCTCAAGCGTCATCTTCAACAGATTCACTGCCCGGCTCTCATCATCTATGATTAAGGCTCTTACCATTTCAGGTGCATCGAAAACATTGAAAATACTATGTTCCATGAACAAGTAAATAAAAGTTGCGAGTAAACACCAGAATTTGAAGACGGAGTATCATAACTATTCTTTCATCTTTACTTTTAGTCTTTTTTATACCTTTTCATTCTGCAAAGCGGAGTTGTTCATCATAGCTTGCGACAAATTTTCTGAAGCCTGAACTTTTGTTGCGGTGTTAATTTTTGCATTGAAGGCTGAGTATTCAACTGGTTTATCTGCTGGTATATTACTTAAAGGAAGTTTGATGATCACTGTTGTTCCTTTCACTGAACCATCTTTATGAACATCATCCATGATTTTAAGATCTATTGCATCATTTTGTTTTTTCATCAGGTTGATGCGTTCGCGTATAATCTTCAGACCAAGTGATTGATTGGCTTTAAGACTTTTCTTTTTTATACGCGCCGCCTCTTCTCTACCAATGCCATTATCTTCGATACGACAAACCAGGAGGTCCTCATTTTCAAGCGTAAATGAAACACTTAATTTACGATCACCCTTTTTATGCATAAGTCCATGCCATAACGCATTTTCTATAAAAGGTTGCAACAGGAATGACGGAATAACAATCTCTTCAGGATCTACTGCATGATCAACGTGTATATTATAATGAAACTGTTTATCGAAACGCATCGCCTCGAGTTCCAGATAGAGTTCGAGGATAGTTAGTTCCTGCTCAAGGGCAATGAAGTTTTTCTCTGAGCTTTGCAACACCGCTCTCAACAATCTGGAGAACTGATTGAGATAATGCATAGCTTCCTCTTGCTTATTAATCATTATCAACTCCTGGATAGATGTAAGGCAATTGAAAATGAAATGCGGATTCATCTGAGCAATGAGTGCCTTCATCTCCAATTCAGCAATCAATTTGTTTATCTTAATCTTCTCGCGTACACGCTTCCGAATGATGTTGATAACAACAAGTGCAATAACAATACAAATTGCAGCAATGATACACTTGAACCACCACGTCTCCCAGAAAGGTGGTGTGATAGTAATGGCGAGCGAAATTCCATTCTCATTCCATACATCATCATTGTTTGAGGCTTTTACTTTAAATGCATAATGGCCGGGCTCAAGATTAGTGTATGTGGCCGATCTTTTATTGCCAACGTAATTCCAGTCATCTTCAAAGCCTTCTAATTTATAAGCGTAGTGATTATTCTCAGACTGAATAAAATTTAATGCAGAGAACTCAAATGTTATTACAGACTGATCGTATGTTAGTTTTATCTCTGATGTTTCATTTATAGTTCGATTCAGAAC
>DATJHZ010000504.1:0-13829 GCA_035493595.1 Cyclobacteriaceae bacterium
ACTCGGAGTGTAAAATTTCTTCCGGGTTCATCAGAGAAATACCTGAACCTGTCCATGTAGTCGCGATACGTTGTATTCAATAAATTGCTTGCAGAAAAGTTTATGTTCATCAATTGTTTACCGAGTGGGAGAGAGAATCCAACATTAGCATTGAGAAGCATATAACCGGGAGGAGGAGGAGCATAGTCGCTATTAGCAGGCACTCTGCTTTGTTTTGAAATGTAGATGTCCGTAATACTTAGATAGATTTTTTTACAAAGGCCGTGATCTCCAAAACCATATCGAATAGTGTTTTCAAAACGATTGGATGGAATTAGTTGCAGGTAATCATTAATCGTTCTGTTCCACGCATATAGCATTGAGATTTTTGTAGTAAAACTCAATGAATCCATAATCTTATAAGTAGCCGATAAATCTATTCCTCGAAATCTTGCATTTACTTGCGTGTATGTAAATGCTGGATAAGAGCCACGCACAGTATGGATAAATTTCAAATCTGGTTTAAGGAATATATATCCATCAATAATGTTGTTGTAAAGTCCAAGCTCTCCGTGCCATCGGTTTCCATGATAGTGAAGTGAGGTACTAAAATTGTAAGCTCGTTCTGAATGTAAGTTCGGATTACCGATCTCATAAGCCACCGCACTCTGGTGCACCCCTTGCGACATTAGTTCATTGATGGTTGGCGCACGCCATGCCGTTCCAATGTTTACTGCCCATGAAAGATTAGGTTTGATATAATATTGAGAGCCTATGGTTTCGGTGAAGTTTTTAAAAGTCCACGTAGGTGTGATGACTTGCGCCGTGTTGTTATCAAGCGTGTATGCTCGCAACCAACGATAATCATATCGCAATCCACCTTCTAATGTCAATCTGTCTTTCGTCCATTTTCCGATGTAGAATAATCCTCCACCGTAGTTTCTAAAATTTGGGATGAGCATTTCATAGTGACGTACATTACCTTGCGTGATACCATTAAAGCCAAGCGTACCAGAATAATTATTTATTTCTTTGTGTTTGTAAATCACATCGAGCGTATGTGATACAAGTCGCAGGTATAATTCAGGATTTGATCTGCCGCTAAGAGATATATAATCATACTCTGATCGTTCATTTTGTTGTCTCGCAAAAACTACATCTAAACGACTTTGATTATTGAAGATCAAAAAACCATTTGCTTTAAAAAGATCGTGCTGTACCTGTTGATAAGGTCTTTGAATGGTGTAACTAAAATAAGATGGCGTAATAGGTTCTCGTCTTTGTATAGCGGCAGTAATATCATTGATAGACTCTGCGTGAGTGCCGGAAAAAATTCCAAGTTTAGTATTGAATTCGCTATAGTAAATTTCTCCTCCGTAATTATTTTTCTTATAGGCTAGTGCTGTAGAAAAGTTAGCTTCTTCAAATCCAGTATTCTCTAAGTAATAATTTGGAGTCTTTGAATTTCCGGCTCTTCGATATGTTCCCTGGGCTCGCCAACTCAGACCACTAAGCTTTTTATCGAAAGCTCCTTGCAGAATTCCGGAAGCTACACCCATCCGGTTATTGCTTGCTGCTACTGTATTGAATTCGCCACTGACGCCTGGAGCATCCGGTAGTGAGGAAGGTTCTACCAGAATCACTCCACCAATGGCATCTGAACCATAACGTATGCTGGAAGCTCCTTTAATTACTGAAAGTTTCGTTGCCACAAATGGATCAATCTCAGGAGCGTGCTCCGAGCCCCACTGTTGTCCTTCTTGTCGAACTCCATTATTGAATATGAGAATTCTATTGCTGTGCAAACCATGAATTACAGGTTTGAAAATAGATGGTCCTGATTGCAATGTATAAACACCTGTGACACTTGTTAAGGATTCGCCAAGTGTTGCTCCTCTTACTTTAATAAGTTCTTCTCCCCTGATATCAATTCTCGATTGAGAAATAAGTGAATGATCATCTTCCCTCTTACCCTTTATTACAACTTCATCAATCGTAGTTGTATCTGATTGTATTAAAAAATTGTGTGCAGTATTTTTTACAAGCGAACTCTGATAGTTCACAACTCTATAACCAATAAAGGAGCATACAATGGTATAGGAGCCAGGACAAATTGAGTTAATGATAAATTTACCTTCGCCATCGGCCACTGCGCCTTTATCCAATTCCTTGATGTAAACATTGGCAAAGGGCATAGCTTGATTACTCTCAGCATCAAATACTCTACCGCTAAATGAGATAGAGCAATTGCTTTGAGCAACTCCATAAAGCGGCAACAACACCGCGAAGATTATTATCCTAACGCTAAGGCTCAATGAAATAAAATTTAATAAAGATGAATGCGCCTATACCATCAATCAGGTAAAAGACTTATTTGACCGTATTGGTCGGAGATAAAAAAAGAATAGTTACTAAATAAAAACTGGAGGAGCCCTGTCTTGCGTGAATGAAACAGGAAGGTGTATTACGTCAGCATCAGAAAAAACAATGAGTGTGTCCTTTGAAAGGATTGTATCGAAATGTGCTGAAGGATTGTAGAATAAATTGAATATGATATCCAGTGAACATACTTTACAACGCTCAGCATACTTCTGAATACTGGTCTGATCTTTTTGCAGTTCAACTGCTGGCTTGCCGAAAGTATGATTGTCGTGAAGAAGATTAATAGCAACCTGACTGAATAGCAGGTTTGCAATCAGAACAACTGGAAAAACAATATGTAATGCTTTCTTCCTCAAGAATTGTAATCGAGCAGCAAGTATGTAAATATAAATTACTAATGCAACTTAGTTGCATTATCTTTTTTGAAAGAAAATATGGTATTTCTATGACCTCAATAGTCGGTTTGTTGTGAGCATAGTCGGCAACTCTCTACTATTGTTATTGGATGATCGTCAACATTAAACTTAATCTCTTATACAGGTATCGTAATAAAAATTGCAGTTCCCTGATCAGGATTTGTATCAATGTCTATTGTTCCTTTTAGATATTCAATACGCGACTTGATATTTGGCCACCCTAAGCCTGTTGATTTATCTAAAACATTTTTATCAAACCCCTTACCATTATCTTCAATAGTAAGTGTGAATGATTGATCGTCATAATGAAGTTGAATTATAATTTCAGAAGCTTGTGCATGACGCAATGCATTATTTATTAATTCATTGGCAACACGATAAATTAAAAGTTCTGTATTCGCGTCCAATCTTCTTTCATCTCCCACTTGCTGGAAGATGGCTCGCACAACGTTTGACTGGTTGATGAAATCTGAAAAATCTTTGAGCGCTGCAGCCAGCCCAAACTTCACCAGAGTTTCAGGCATGAGATTGTGCGATACCTGTCGAAGCTCTTTTATAGAGTGATCGAGCATATCAAGTGAGCGTTCAAACACCTGTACCTGCTCTTGTGGCATAATCATATTTCCTTTCATAGTTGTAAGTGATAATTTTATTCCGGAGAGCATACCGCCTACACCATCATGGAGATCTTTGGCGATGCGTGTACGTTCACTCTCTTGTACTTTTACAACAGTTTTGTATTGCTCAAACCTTTGTTTTTCTTCTGCAACTTTAAGCGCTTCCTGCGCCTCTACTTTCTCAATGGCATCGCGTCTGCGTTTATTGGCTAGCCCAAGTGAAAAGAAAATCAATTCCATGATCACTCCAATAAAATAGTAATACAAGCCATCGTCATAAATCAATGAGAGTATTAATGCAATGAGAGCAAAAAGAATGAAAATTATTCCACCTATGATGGGATACCATGCATAGGGATGCTTGAGTTTGGATACTCTAAAGGCGATATAAAATACCAATACTATTAAAGCAAAGCGTATTGCATTCCATATCCATAAGTGAATAAACAATAGATCTTTCCAAATTAGAATTGCATCAACTACAGAGTAACTGACAAGAGACACCAAAATTGTTTTGAACAGTCGATCAAGCTTTACGTCTGATTGTTTCGTTCGCAAAAAATGAGTTAAAAAAGCAAAGTACATGCAATACGCAGCTACCTGAAATTGATTGGTGAGATACTCGTGCAGTATGCCCAACGATGTTATGGCATTAATTTCCAGAGCATCGCCAGCGCGGATAAAAAGGTATCCAAAAATAAAAATTATATATGCTGCGTAGTAACCGTATTCAGGTGTGCGGATGAGAATGAACTGAGACATTATATAGAAAAACATCATCAGGTACATTCCACCAAAAACATAAAACACGATATCGAATTCTTCAAACTCGCCTACATAGGCTTTAAAAAAAGTTTCTACAAACGACTCAGGCATAAGCCAGATTTCAGTTCCATAGTAAACAAGTTGTGGCTGTGCTCGCACTACAATGCGACAACTTGAATCAGGTGCAAGTGTGAAGAGAAAATAATCCTTCTTGAAAAGATTTTCACTTTCATAAAGCTCGGCTTTATACTCGTGAATAATCTTACCATGCTCATCAACTTGTGCTACTCTCATGTTGCCTTCCCTACCGGGATACACTGCACCATTGAAATTTTGATCTGTATTGTTCTTTAATTGAAAATAAAAATAACTGACTGAATGCCATTGCATAGATTCTGCATCTTGAGTCTGTGCTATTGGTTTAAAATTTTCCAGGTGAGTCTCAATGAAGAGAGGGGATAATGTGGAGTCGTGGAAAACACTAACCAATGAATCGAGATAGAATGAATTTTTGATCTCCGATACTAAAATAGGTTCATGTGTTTGCGAATAACAAACCGAGCTTATAAAGAAGAGTAAGCATGAATAGAAGAACTTATACTTCATACCTGAAAATACTAAGAAGCTATAGAATTACACATCTATGGAATGAATCTTCTTCAAACAAACTCGGCAGCACCATGATGTTTATGCCCTTATCTGTTATCCTTTTTCAAAGGTCATCACAACCTGCCTGAATCTATTCCCCTGATCAGGGGATTTTATAAGGTGAGTAAACCTAAATATGCTTGCTACTGAAATTATTTTCTAGACCCTCTTCGTTTTCTCTTTGGGCTTGGGCTGTTTGTTTCTACGAAACCAATATTCAGATTTCCATAGAAACTATTTTGCAATACTCTTAAATCATCTGGAGGGTAAGATCGTTGCACAGAGTTTTTATTCCAGTTGGGCTGGTCATTTCGAACACCATTTTCGTCCCATGAGAGGATCATATAATTTGAACTGTTTTTTGGTCTGGTGTCGAGCGAGTCATGTGCAGCTATACATTTACAAAATACGGGCAGAGAACCAGGCTCCATGTCTTCAGCAATGTCACCTACATTCCAATGTGTGGGTAGTTTCACAACACCACTCAAATAGTATGCATAGTAGGGATGCCATACTTTTATTTTACTGGCAGGTTCATAGAAGCCAGCGTTAACATATTCAATAGGTGGAAGTTCTGCTTTCTTCTTTGATACCGATCTTTCCAGAGAAGTATCCTGAAACAGACGCGATAACGTTTCATCATAGGTAATACGATCAAAGGAAATTGAATCAGTGCCTTCATTCGAGCAGATCGAGTAGTTGGGTTTCACTGCATTCTCTTTCAGAAAGTATTCATTTGTCGGCCTTCGGATATAAATGTCTTCGAAATGCCACTTCATGCCATGCCTGCATGAACGATGAGGATAGATGGCCTGACCTCTTCCATCATTAAAAAGTACATTTCTTATTGTAGTAGTTGATGTTGAGTCGGCCGGATACGCATCTGATCCAAAAAGATTTATGCCATGCGATCCCCATGAATCTACAACGATATTCTCCAGAAGACATTCTCCCTGGTCTGCACTTAGCTGAATTGCGGTATCCTGCCCTTGGCCAAATTGTTTTAGAAAACCCGTGTCAGGGGCATATATAGAAACGTTATTAACATGAGAGTTGCCAATGAGGTGTTGCATCTGTAAAGATTCTGAGCCCGTGCGTGCGCAAATAATATTGCTGATTTTCAGATCTTTTATTTTTGCCAAAGGTGGCGCATGTGTGGCGCCAATGTACATCCCTTCACTATTGCTGTCGTGCACATAGCAATTCTTAATCTCAACAGAAGCTATCCAATCGTAGCCTCCGCCTTCCAATCGAAGAACAGAAAAGCCATGTTCTCCTTCTATGCTTTCAATATAAATACTGCCACCATCAAGAACACCAATGGAAAACGCATGATAACCTCTGTAGATACCTGTACTGGTTGCGCCTATGCCAAAACTTCCTTTTAAAAATATCCTGTCTTTTGGAAATGCTGTGAGGCCCGGATAGTTGTCGTCGTTACCGCCATCAATTCTTATATTCTTAAGTCCTTGAATTAAATATAAAAATCCTCCGTAACTGTTTTCAGTGTAGACGCCATCCATGCGTGTTCCTGGAATAGGCTTAACCGTTGCACTTGAAATATGCCACGGTGTTGTTTCTGTTACGTTAAGCAATCTGAATTCACAAAACGGACCAAGCTTTTTTCCGTCAACCCAGATTACAGCATCCTCACGCAAGCCGGGGAACGTTTTGCTTATTCTGTTATACATTAACTTGTTTATCCCATCGGCACAAATACCTGTGGGTGTATCTATGATCAGATCACCCACAGTTATGTATTTTCCATATAGCCTAATATCTTTCTTTGTTGCCAATCTGTTTTGCCCAAGCAAAAGGCATGGAACCGAAAGAAAAATTAGAATCAATACCCGCATATATTATGACGATCAATTTTCACACCAGACCATTCTGGCTAGTATCCAGCCGCAATCTAATCTTTATAGGATCTGGTCTGATCTATCGTCATAACGAAAATAATCTAATTGAGATTGTTCTGCTATAATTTTTAACCGACTAAATAGAAGTTGAGCAGTAAACTATTTCCTTACTTTGTCAAAAAATTCTTTTTGAAGCTGAAGTGTTTTAGTGTCCTCCTTTATGGCCTTGAGTGCTGCAACAAAAGAATCTATGTAATGTTCTGTTACCAGCTGACCAAGTTCGCGGGTAGCTTTGGCACCATCACCGGCATAGTGGTTCGGGTAGCTTGCATACCACCAGATTGCTGTGTATACATTAGGAATGTCAAGACGTTTCTGATTAACACCTGACTCATTACTGGCGCTGTCCATTTTAACAAGGTCTGGGCGAAGATATAATAACGCTGAAGTTTCACGTTCGCCTGCGTGCTGATCTTCGGCCTGATTTGACTTGTGAAGCGCTGCCATTTTTTTTGTGTAGTCAGCATCAGATGGTGGCTCAAAAAAGTAAACAGCGTATTCTCTTTGTTTCTCAAGGCGTGTCTGAATAAAATAACGAATCATCTGTGGATTGCCTCCATGACCGTTAATGATTACGATCTTGTTAAATCCGTTACGTGCAATCTCATCACACGTAGCTTCAAGCAAATCCCAGACAACTCTCTCAGGTAATGCAAAAATCCCTGGTTGATGTTTGGCTTCGTTTATCTGACCATAAAAATAGTCGGGAAAGACAACGGCATATTCTCTTTTTGTTGCTCGCGCAGACCACTCGCGCACTTGTATTAAGTCAGAACCAAGCGGAACATGCGGACCATGCTTCTCGAGGATACCAATCGGAAGTATACATGTGCGATTAGAGTTCTTGAGGGCCAGCGGCCAGTCACTGGCTGTCAGTTCATCCCAACGACTGTGTGACAATGTCTGTGCGAAAATACTGCACACACTTACTAGCATGCACACGCCAAATAAGGCTATTCGTTTTTCATTGATATTCATGGTGGTAAAATTTTAGCATGAATATATCAATTCTATTCTATGTCGATAATTGTATTACATTAAAGGAAAATAAAAAAACCTTCCGGCAAAAAGCCAGAAGGTTTCCTCAAAAAAAACTGTATTATTTATTTCACACTAAACTTATACACTGTAGATGTTTTGTAGGTTTCGCCTGGCTTTAACACCGCTGACGGAAACTGTTTTTGATTTGGCGAGTCAGGAAAGTGCTCTGTCTCTAAACAGAGTCCAAAACGACGTGCATACACTACATTGCCTTTACCTGTTATTGAACCGGTTAAGAAATTGCCAGAATAAAATTGAATGCCTGGCTCTGTTGTGTAAACCTCAACTTTTCTGCCGCTGGTAGGTTCTGTTAGTACGGCTGCGAGCTTTAAACTGTCAGACGCATCGCGCAAAACAAAGCAATGGTCATAACCGCCGCCTAATACAATCTGTTCGTCTTTGTCATTAATTCCTTTTCCTATTACCTGGGCGGTAGTGAAATCAAATGGCGTGTTTGCTACTTTTCTTAATTTGCCAGTAGGGATAAGTGTTTTATCAACAGGCACAATTTCATCCGAGTTGATCATTATTTCGTGCTCCAGAATATCACGCTTGGCATTTCCTGTTAAGTTAAAGTAAGAATGTTGTGTAAGATTAATTACAGTGGTCTTATCCGTTGTAGCAGTATAGTCAAGGCGAAGTTCATTGTTATCCGTTAGGGTGTAGATAACTTCAGCTTTTAAATTTCCAGGATAGCCTTCTTCCATGTCTTTGCTGAAGTAGGAAAGTTTTAACGACGGACCTTCGGCTGATGTCGCCTCTTCAATTGTCCAGAAAACTTTATCAAAACCTTTTACACCGCCATGAAGAGCATTGACTCCATTGTTTATGGCTAATGTATATTCTTTTCCTTCTAATGTAAACTTGCCTTTTGCAATACGATTTCCATAACGGCCAACGACAGCACCAAAGAATGGAGACTCTTTCAAATATCCGGCAAGCGAATCATAACCTAAAACAATATCTTCTAAGACACCATTCTTATCTGGTGTTTTCAGGGATGTGATTATGGCGCCATAATTCATAACCTTCATCTCAACACCATTTTTGTTTGTTACCGTGTAAAGTGTGATCTCTTGTCCGTCAGGAAGTTTGCCAAAGCTGGCTTTAGTGATTGATGCCATCGTTTTAGTTGTGTCTGAAGTTGTAGTTGTTGTTGATGTTTCAGCGTCAGTCTTTGGCTTACAAGCCACTGCTGCTAATAGTACTATAAATAATAATCGATTCATATAGTGTAGCGTTTAGGGGTTGCTAATTTAAACTTTCTGTTTGAAATGAATCTCGGATAATGATCGAAGTTTAGCCGCGCTAAATTCAGGCGTTACATCGCGCTGCGGATTAGCAAGCATTTCATATCCTACCATAAATTTCTTAACCGTTGCTGAGCGAAGTAGCGGTGGATAGAATGACATATGCCAATGCCATTCAGGATGTTCAATACGATCGCTTGGCGCCTGATGAATACCAGCAGAGTAAGGAAAAGAAATCTCAAACAAATTATCGTATCGAACGGCGATGCGCTTATATGCTTCTGCAAATGAATTTCTTTCTTCCAAAGTCATTTCAGTTATTCTTGCCATTGATCGTTTAGGAATGATCATGGTTTCAAATGGCCACGTTGCCCAGAAAGGTACAACGGTAATGAAGTGATCATTCTCAAAAACAATGCGCTGCTGCTGGCGCTGTTCTATTTGAATATAATCTGCTAAAAGCGTACGACCTTTTTGTTTAAAATAGGTTAGCTGGTTGGTCTGTTTTTTAAATGGTTCTACAGGTATGGATTCCTGAGCCCAGATCTGCCCATGCGGATGCGGATTAGAGCAACCCATCACTGCTCCTTTGTTTTCAAAAATCTGAACGTGCTGAATGAAGTCAAGAGCACCTAATGTTTCATACTCATTAACCCACAGATCAACAACATTGCGAATGTCTGCCACTTCCATCTCTGGAATGGTGAGATCATGACGAGGCGAAAAACAAATCACGCGGCAAATACCGCGTTCGCTTTTTGCTGTTAGTAAACCATCAATTATTACTTCACCTGAAGGTACATCTTCTACTACTGCTGAAAAATCATTGGTGAAGGCATATGTTGATGTGTATTTAGGATTCAATTCTCCGTTTGAACGAACATTGCCCGGGCAGAGATAACATGTTGGATCGTAAGCAGGATTTTGTTCTGCATTAATCTTCTCCACTTGCCCTTGCCATGGGCGTTTAGCTCTGTGTGGTGATACCTGAACCCATTCACCTGTAAGCGGATTGAGACGACGATGAGCGTGCTCATTAAAATCAAAAGCTGACATTCTTATGTATTATTGAGCGTGTGATACATTCTTTAACGTTGCGGCAACCAGGCTTGAGCCATCATTAACTTTTACAATGTATGACTTAAGCTCGATATTAAAGGCATTCATATAATCTTTACGAAGTTGAGAAGTGAATGCCTCAATCTCATCACTCTTCACAATGTTTATGGTGCAGCCGCCAAATCCTCCGCCCATCATACGGGCTCCTAATACTGCGGGGTGAGCTTTTGCTTCCTCCGCCAGAAAATCAAGTTCCTTGCAACTCACCTCGTAAAGTTTTGACAAACCTTCGTGTGTTTCATTCATCTTCGCTCCAAAACCTATAATATCACCGTTGGCCAGATCTTTACTGGCACCTTCAACACGCAGATTTTCACTTACTATGTAGCTGCATCGGTTAAATACAACGGGAGAAAATTCTGATTGATGTTCTTTTAACATCGCCGGTGTTGCATCACGCAAACTTGATATAGAAGGATAATATTTCTTAAGCAGTGCTACGCCTTGCTCACATTCTTTTCTCCTGGTGTTATATTCTGAATCGGCTAGTGAATGCTTCACGTTGGTATCGAGTAGTACTAACGTATATCCTTTCAATACAATTGGGAAATAATGATATTCCAGTGAACGGCAATCCAGAACAAACACGTGATCTTTCTTTCCCATCATACTGGCAAACTGATCCATGATACCGCATTTCACGCCGGCATAATTATGCTCCGACCATTGCGCTATTTTTATCATGTCGATCTTGGGCAGATTAAGTGCGTTTAGTTCGTTCAAAGCATAAACAAAACCACACTCCAGTGCAGCCGATGATGATACACCTGAGCCTGTAGGAATATTTCCACCTAACACACAATTAAATGGTTTTAACACATGACCAGAGTCCTGAAGCTTGCGAATTACACCGAGCAGATAATTTACCCAACGTGGACTTTGAAGTTTTTCAGGATTAGCAAGGTTTACTTCAACGCCTTCTTGAAAATTCAATGAATAGATGCGTGAGATATTATCGGGTGATACTGTGATACCGAAAACAATTTCTTTGTCAATTGCGGCCGGCATAACAAAGCCATCATTATAATCAGTGTGTTCACCAATTAAATTAATTCGTGCCGGAGATCTGACTAATAACGGTTCCTCTTTGTACAACTCAACAAATCTGGTGCGAACATCCTGGTAGTTAAAATCCACAGTGTTAAAAAATTAAGTTATAAATGGGTTAACAAAAAAACTGGTGACGTCTGTCGCGTCACCAGGGAATTTTGTGCATGATACTGGCAGCCCAAACCCACTGACAATATCACACAACGAAGAACCGAATAGTAATTCAATTCCTGTTCCCCTTAAATCTTTATTTAAGAAAATAACGATGCCGGAAACGTTGTCAAGTTCAGGTATATCATGGAATCCAGCCTATTTATCAACACTTAGCCAGCCATTGCTCTGCATCCAATCTATACAGCGTTCAATCCATCGGTCCTTTGTAGTAGGATTTATAAGACCAAAGCCATGACTCCCGGCGGGAAATATCAAGAGCTCTGCTTTAACATTATTCTTATTCAGAGCTTCATAAAAGCGCAGGCTGTTTTCAACTTTTACTACATCATCATCGCCTGCGTGAACGAGAAAGGTGGTTGGCGTTTTAGGTGTAACCTGGAGTTCGTTAGAATAATACTTAATCAATTCCGGAGAAGGATTTTTTCCAATCAGATTTTCTCGTGATCCAAGATGACCAATGCTATCTGTAAAACTGATCACCGGATAAATCAAAATCATGAAGTCAGGTCGGAGATTTATGTTCCCCTTATTTTCAATAACAGCTTTATCAAAATGAGTACCTGCAGTTGAAGCCAGATGACCTCCGGCCGAGAAGCCAGCAATGCCAACTCGATTTGGATCTATCTTCCATTCTTTCGCGCGTTCGCGCACAATCTTGATGGCTTGTTGAGCGTCTTGCAAAGGACCAATTTTTTTATCAGTCATTATTTTATCATTCGGTATGCGATACTTTAAAACAAAAGCTGCTACACCTACCTTGTTCAACTCCTTGGCTATAGCCTCACCTTCATGTTTAAAAGCCACTATGCTATACCCACCACCGGGACAGATTACTACCGCTGTACCGGTAGCAATATTTGATGGTGGAAGAAATACAGAGAGCGTTGGCCTTGAAACATTTCCGTAGCGAAACCAGCCCTCCGAATAAGTGACCTCCTCGTCAGGGCCAGGAATAGAGTTTGGTATTTTATCAGGATAAAGTGGTAAAACAAGCTGTGCCATAACACGTGAGAAACAACATAATAAACAAAGAAAGAATATAAACTTTTTCATGTGCAAAGTGATACGTTAGTTGAATTGGATAATACAAGGCCTAAGTCTCTGGAAAGGTCAGCAAATGATCAGAGCTTTCAAATTTGAAGCTTAGTATTGGTTGATAGAATGTGATGGGTGGAGGTATAATAAGAAGGGAAGAATTATATAGTTCGGTGCCCAGAAACATGAGTTTCTGAAGCACCAAAACTATCATTGACCAAACCTCTTTTGTCAATCGTAAACAAATAGTCGATTGTTATTGAGATGACATAGTACTTATTGGTATTTTTTTGAAATAACGATGCCGGAAACGTTATCAATTTGCCCCCTTGGGGTAGACCAGAGTTCGTCTCTTTTTATCATATTTGCAGGTTAACAAACCATAATGAAGGATCCGCAGGCCACAATTCGTGATATAGCATTAAAACTGAATGTCTCTATTTCAACAGTTTCGAGAGCTATTCGTGGAGTTCCTGAAGTAAATCCGGAAACCCGAAAAGCTGTGCTGGAGATGGCAGCCAAGCTCAATTATGAACCCAATCGGGTTGCACAAAGCTTGCGCATTAAAAAGACCAATACACTTGGGATTATCGTACCTGAAATTGCCATGCATTTCTTTTCTTCTGCCATCAGTGGCATGCAGGAGTATGCTGCGCAACATGGCTATAGCATTATGATTTGTCAATCGATGGAGTCTCTTGAAATTGAAAAGTCAAATATTCACATGCTCGTCTCAAACCGCGTTGATGGTTTGCTGATATCGCTTTCCAGTGAAACCAAAAATGTAGAACACCTTCAACAGTTGATTCAGAAGAAAATCCCCATGATACTCTTTGATCGTGTTCATGAAGATATTCCTGTTTCAAAAGTAGTGGTAGACGATCATGATGGCGCCTTTAAAGCGGTTGACTATTTAATTAAAACAGGATGTAAACGCATTGCTCATATCGGTGGACCTCTAAGCCTGTACATAAGCTCGCAACGCAAGAAGGGTTATCTGGATGCCTTAGCTAAAAACAATATTCCCGTTGACGAAGCCCTGATTGCACATTGTGATAACCTTCAGGTTGACCCTATTGAGGCAACTAAAAAATTACTGAAGCAAAAACCTGATGCGCTATTCTGCATGAATGATCCTATTGCCATTTTGGCTATGCAGGTTTTGAAAGAAGAAGGAATAAAGATACCGCAAGAGATTTCCGTTGTTGGTTTTACAAATGAGCCTGTATCATCTTTTATTGAACCATCACTCACTACTGTAGCACAGCCTTCTCACGAAATGGGCATGATGGCCACCAAACTTCTGATCGACCAGATGGAAAGTGAAGAGCCATTCACACCCATTACAAAAGTGATAGACACACAGTTGATCATTCGTAATTCCACCAGAAAATAAATCTAATCCGACTAATACTATTTAATTCTTGATACCGT
>DATJHZ010000505.1:0-8920 GCA_035493595.1 Cyclobacteriaceae bacterium
GTATCAGGAAAATGAAAAGCTTTATGATGAAAGTGTATTATCCCCACAACTTTGCGAGCTTAGAAATCTGATCACCATCGCCTATTTAATAACACAGCAATCTATTGATCAGAAAGAAAACAGAGGTGCATTTTATAATGCAGACTTTGCAAAAGTGAATTGACAATCTTTCCATCGCTACTAATGATTACCACACGCATTGAATTAATTCACGCTTTAGAGAATTATACAACAGATTACATTGAAGAAAAAGAATTCTGTATCAGATTTCTGGATCTTTTAAAAAGTGAACGTGCCTATCATCGCGATCATCTTCCTGGTCATATTACCGGTTCTGCCTGGATCATCGATGAAACAAAACAATACACGTTGCTAACACATCACGCCAAACTAAATAAGTGGCTTCAGACGGGAGGTCATGCCGATGGTGATGAAAACGTGTTGAATGTTGCCTTACGTGAAGCTGAAGAAGAATCAGGATTAAAGAACTTCAAACTTTTACAACCAACAATCTTTGATCTGGATATTCACCTGATACCCGAGCGTAAAGATTTTCCTCAGCACTTTCATTATGATATTCGATTTCTGTTTGAAGCATCAATGAAAGAACAACTTATCATCTCAGAAGAATCACATGACTTAGCCTGGAAAAAAATTGATGAGATCGATGTTCTTACCAATCACAATCCATCCATGATAAGAATGGCTGAGAAGACTAAACTACTTTAGTTGATTTGAAGATGAATATGATCATCGTGTCTTACTGCCTGGCATCCATGAAAACGAATCTTTGAATATTGTAATTTCATTCTATCCTTTAAATGCGGCTCAATAAAAACTTTTTGAGTTAGAGGAGATTTACATAGTATGGAAATGAATGCTGCTACTTTCTGAGCATCAAAAACATAGTCATCTTTAGATTTTTGTGAAATGAATTTCCCGATCAGACTGTACTGCCAATAACCTTTTTTAGCACACACATCCGGAAGATTCACTTCTGCATTTCGTGGTGCTTCATAAACTCCGTAGCCTATAGGAGATGGTGCGTCATCTACATACCTACCTTCTTTATCTTTATAGAAGAATGCTACATCAACTTTCTTTCCATCATTGTGACTAAGATGAGGTGCTAGTGGAAATTTATTAAGAAAGGGAAAGTTCGCATCCAGGTAATTCACCGAGACTTCAGGAAACGTGGCCTTCATTTCTTGTGTTGATTTCATAAGAAGTTCCTTAGCCTTGGGTTGAACATATTGACGATTTAAAAACCAGGTTAGTTTATTCAATGGTTTCAAATCTCCAGTCATCGGCAATGGAACTCTACCGAAAAAACTTGCTAAAGGTGGAACAATAAAGAAAGTACAGATCAGATAGACAAACAGAAACGCTGTAAACTTCAGAGTCCAACGACCCAGAAGAGATTTGAAATATTTATCTACATAGTGGTCAGAAGCGAAAGAGGCTAGATAAACCAAACCTCCTATCTGAGTTAAAGTTGTAAGAATGAGAAAGAGTACTATTCTGCAGAATAGTGTTAAAACTCCCTTAATCATTTACTGGAAACCAGCAGCAGAACAAAAGAAGCTACAACAATCCAGTACTTATAAACACTGATAGCAGGAATGATGATAACACTAAAATGCATCAGCAACGTTAACAGCACTAGTATCACGGCTACAGCTTTCAGGATATTTCTTGTCTTATTACTCATCGGAATGTGAATTAATACGTTAACAAATGTAAATGCATATTTTCAGAATAGAAAATTGTAATTACTTGAACACCACCATTAAAATAATAGCAGGATAGTCTTACTTTTGCAGGATTGTTATGGCAGAAATTGGTAAAGATATACAGTACGCAAAGCGTCTCTTAGAGGCAGGCGAACTTGTGGCTATACCAACTGAAACTGTTTATGGATTGGCTGGAAACGCGCTAAACACAAAC
Organism: Cyclobacteriaceae bacterium; assembly: GCA_035493595.1. Lineage (GTDB taxonomy): Bacteria > Bacteroidota > Bacteroidia > Cytophagales > Cyclobacteriaceae > DATCRE01. The sequence continues at coordinate 1,948 of DATJHZ010000505.1, forward strand.
GCCGCACTTGAAATCTTTGAAGTAAAGGACCGCCCTCATTTTGACCCGCTTATTGTTCATGTAGCCAATCTTAATAGCGCAGAACACTATGTTGAAGAAATTCCTGAGCAGGCAAGATTACTGGCCGACAAGTTCTGGCCAGGTCCGTTAACCTTGTTGTTGAAAAAGAAACGGATAGTTCCGGATATCATTACATCAGGTCTGGATACAGTAGGCATTCGCTGTCCGAACCATATATTGACACATGCTTTATTGGATCAACTAACTTTCCCGTTGGCGGCGCCGAGTGCTAACCCATTTGGCTATGTGAGTCCCACAACACCCGAACATGTTAATGAACAACTTGGAGGTAAAATAAAATACATCTTGGACGGAGGCGCTTGTCAGGTTGGAGTTGAGTCTACTATCCTTGGCTTCGAAGACCATACGCCTGTTATTTATCGCATGGGTGGGCTCAGTATTGAAGCTATTGAAGACGTTATCGGTAAGGTTACTGTTCAACTCCATTCAACATCAAACCCAAAAGCACCGGGTCAATTAAAAAGTCATTACGCCCCGAGAAAGAAAGTAGTGTTGGGTAAGATGGAAGATTTGTTGCAAGAATATCCTGCACATGTTTCTGGCTTGCTTACGTTTAAACAAAATTTCAATTCCCCATTTCAGTTCGTGCTCTCTCCTACCGGCAACATTGAAGAAGCCGCACAAAATCTGTTTCTCGCCTTACGCGAATTCGACAAGATGCCAATCGATATTATCCTGGCAGAGTTTGTCCCTGAAAAAGGATTAGGACGTGCTATCAATGACAGACTACGAAGAGCAGCAGCCCTTTAAATTTGTGTTTTCCCCAGTGAACTATTGAGCTTATCTCCCTGTTAAGGATAAAATTTGAAATCATGCAGAAGCCAAAAATAAAGATTGATATCGTTTCCGATGTGGTTTGCCCGTGGTGTTACATTGGCAAAAGAAGACTTGAAAAAGCTGTCGATCAATTAAAAGATAAATACGAGTTTGAGCTTGAGTATCATCCTTTCGAGCTTAATCCTGGCATGCCAGTGCAAGGCGTAAATCAAAAGGAATATTTAAGTGACAAGTTCGGTGGTGAGGAACGTTATCATCAAATTACAGATCACACTACAGGTGTAGCCGCCACGGAAGGCTTAGCTTTTAATTTTCAAAAGCAGACTACTTCACCTAACACACGCGCATCACATACCATTATTCAGTTAGCCAAAGAAGAAGGTGTGCAACTTCCTATTATGGAAGCATTTTTCAAAGCATACTTTACGGATGGAGTTGATCTTTCTAAAAACGAAAACATCATTGCCGTTGCTGTAGCTGCCGGACTTCAACGCGAAGTTGTAGAAAAACGTCTTGCCGATGATGATGCTAAAGTGCGTATTGCTGTAGAAGAAAAAGAAATGAGCAAGCTGGGTATCACTGGTGTACCATTCTATATAATCGATAACAAATACGGAATATCAGGCGCTCAGAATGCAGAGACTTTTATTAAAGCCTTTGAAGAGATCGGAGCTCCACTCATCACATCTGAAGAAGCGTGTGATATTGATGGCAAGAATTGCTAAACAGCATCTGCATCTTTAAGTTCTGTTCCTGATTTCTTTTGAACATACTCAGAAGGTGTAAGCGAGAAGAGCTTTTTAAAACATTCTCTGAAGTATTGCAGATCAGTAAAACCAACTTCATAGGTAACTTCAGCAATAGTCAATTGATTTTGTTCAAGCAGTTGAGCAGCACGCTTTAACCGGATCGTTCGTATAAATTCATTTGCGGATTGTCCGGTTAAAGCCTTTAGTTTTCTATAAAGCTGCATGCGACTCATCCCTACATCCACACCAAGATCTTCTACTGAATAATCTGCATTCGCCATATTCTTTTCAATGCTCTCCAATGCCTGTTGAATGAAACGCTCATCAGACGAGTTAAGCGTAACACGTTTAGGTTCGATGGTGAGCAGATCATTGTCTCTAAATAAATTACGCATCACTTCGTGCGTACGCATAATGTTACGAACCTTTAGCTCCAACACTTTCGGATTAAATGGTTTGGTGACATAATCATCCGCTCCCGTTTCAAGTCCTTCTACTTTAAAGATAAGAGACGTACGCGCCGTTAATAAAATAACCGGGATATGCGAAGTCTTCATATTCGACTTGATCTCTTTACACAATGTAATACCGTCCATGATCGGCATCATCACATCACTGATTACGAGATCTGGAATTTCTTCTAACACAACATTTAATCCTTCCTTGCCTTCTTCTGCTTCCAGAATAGTGTATTTGCCTATGAAGATAGATTTAATGTACGCACGTACTTCAGCATTATCTTCTACAATCAATAATTTAGGTAGCACTTCAATGCCTTCATGATTGGTGCGTACATCGTTACTTCCATTGAAAACAGTTTCATTAGACAGCAATTGATAGTTCTCAGTAAGCTCAATATCTTTTATTTCATGAATCAACTCGGATTGATCAAAATGCTTGTTCCCTAGTGGCATTGAAAGAATAAATCTGGTGTAGACATGCTCTTCACTTTCAACACGAATTTCACCATGGTGCATTTCAATAAGACTCTTTGTTAGTGCTAACCCAATGCCTGTACCTGTGTGATGATGTTCTTCATCATAGCTGAAGAAAGACTGGAAGATATTTTCAAAGTGTTCAACCTTTATGCCCTTGCCATTGTCCTCTACTATAATTGCCAAGTTCTCTTTGCTCTCATTAATTCGTATGGAGATGGCACCACCTTCAGGCGTATTTTTAAACGCGTTGGAAAGTAAATTAAACATGATCTTCTCAAACTGATCACGATCAAACCATGCCTTAATAATATTGGATGAAGATGAAATTGAAAAGTCTATCTTCATCTGCTCAGCCAGCGGATCAAAGGAGAGTTTAATCTCTTTGATAAACTTTACCATGTTGCCTTCTGCTACTTCAAGTTTCATATTGCCAGATTCAGTCTTTCTGAAATCCAGCAATTGATTAACCAGGCGAAGCAATCGTTGTGCGTTATTATTAATGGACAGAATCTGATCACGAACTACCTTACCTCCTTCAAAAGAATCCAATAAATTTTGAGCAGGGCCCAGGATCAAAGTAAGCGGCGTTCTGAATTCGTGTGATACGTTAGTGAAGAATTGAAGTTTGGCTTTATTTAATTTCTCCAGGTTATCACGTTGCATGCGCTCAACCTTAAGTTCGTGCATAAAATTTACACGCATCAGCACCATACGTCTGAATACATACAACGCGATAACAAAAATTATAAAATAGGCTATACCTGCCCAAACTGTTTTCCACCAGGGCGGAAGTATTACGATACCAACTTTCGTAATCTTTTCATTCCATACACCTTCTGTGTTCGTTGCCTTAACCAGCAAGCGATAGCCACCTTGTTTTAGATTAGTATAGTTGGCATAACGTCGGGAAGAATTAGTGTAATTCCAGTTTGCATCAAAGCCTTCCAGTTTATAGGCGTAACGAATCTTCTCTGGTGCTGCAAAATCAAGGGCTGAGAATTCGAAAGAAATTGAATTCTCATTATGCTTTAAGACAATCTTCTCCATCTCGTCAAAAGCCTTGTCCAAAATAACACGACCGTTAAAGGGTTCGCCAAAAGGAACTGTTTTATTGAAGATCTGAAAATCTTCTACTACTATTTTTGGCAATACAGGGTTCTGATCAATAGCTTTTGAATCAATTATATTAAAACCATTGGAGCCACCAAAAAACAAAAGCCCATCATCATTTTTGAAGCATACGTTGTTGTAATAAAAACCTCCCTGAATACGATCATGATGATCATAATTCACAATGTTATGTTTACCTGTAGGATCGAAGACGGAAAGGCCATTCCAATGCGCAAGCCACAATTTACCATCATCATCTTCGAGCATGCTTACAATAACATTATTGGTAAGTCCATCTTCTGGTATGCTCAGCGAAAATTTCTCTGTACGTCTGTCAAATGAAACCAGGCCTCCTTCTGTACCAATCCACATGCTGCCAGCGTGATCTTCATAGATTGAATTAATAAAATCGTTGACGAGAGTTGAATCTTTATTTTCATCATGCTTGAATTGCTTGAGTTGCCACGCACCGTTTTTCACTCCCACACGAAAGAATCCGTTGCCACGCGTACCTACCCAAAGTACGCCTGAGTGATCTGCATATAAAGCCACTACAGGCACATCCTTTATCGCAACATCAGGATAAGAACTCACCTTATTGTTAACATCAATTTTATTAACACCACCATTCCATAAACCAACCCATATAGAATGCTGATCGTCTTCTGTAAACGACATAACGTGACTATCTACTACGGGATTATTATTTTTATAGTGATTAAATTTTTTGATTACTGTGGTATTAGTCTTAATGTCGCGCTCGTCTACACTATAAACACCACCGCCTGCTGTTCCTATCCACAACGTACCACGTGAGTCCCTGTACAGTGTCTGAATGAATTCTGTAAAACTATTTTCATCCGGGCTCGCAATTGTATAATGCGTAAATGTGTTATGAATAAATTTAAACAAACCACCTCCAATGGTGCTGATCCAGAGTCCACCATCATTCGATTTACAAAAGCCTGTGATAATGCTATTCGTTTTATCAAAATCAGCTGTCAGATAAAGTTTAAACTCCTTTCCGTAGGTGTTGTATTTATTCAGCCCCTTCTTTGTTCCAACCCAGAGTACGCCACCTTTATCAAAAAATAATGATGTTACTGTGTTGTGAGATAAGCCTATGCTCTTATCATAATTGCCATAGAATTTTGTAAACTTGTTTTTTTCCGGATCAAAAAAGTTTAATCCCATTTCCGAACCAATCAGAATGTAAGGATGATCGGTATTAACTACATACAAGGAACGGAAGTAGCTGTAAGCAGGCTCTTTATTTTCCAGGTTATAGTTTGTAATTTTTCCATTCTCTAATTTCTTAAGCCCCTTTGTAGTAGTGTACCAGATTGATTTTGAATTTCCGGCCGTAAGTTCTTTGATTCTGAATATGTAGTTATGTAAATAATGATTGGCGCCATCTGCTTTAAAAGTACCGTATACATGACGTTCGAAAAAAAATCCATGCTGATCATCAAATCTTAACTTATTCAAACCATTTTCAGTACCAATCCAAAGCTCATTCTTTGATGACAATAACATATCTGTAACGAAGGAGTTACTTAATGATGTACTGTCGTCATAATGATAGAAGAATGCTTTAAAAGAACTATCAGCAGCGTTGTAAATGTTCAGACCATTTTCAGTACCAACCCACAAATTACCGCTGGCATCTCTTTTAATGGCCCAGATACTACTGTTGCTGATACTTTTTGGATTGTTGGCATCATGAATGAATCGTGTAAACTTGTCGGCAGATTTATCGTATCGAAACAATCCGCCTACCAATGTACCAATCCAAATGTGTCCACTGGCATCTTCATAGAGTGAAGTGATTTTATTGCTCTTTAATTTATTCGGACCATTCTCTGTGTGAAATAGTTTGGTAGAATAACCATCATATCGAATCAATCCTGACCAGGTGCCAATCCAGAGATAACCTTCTCTATCCTGAAGCATGCAATTGATTGTGCTTTGACCAAGACCAAGATTATCAGGAAGCTGATCAAATACAATATTCTTTTGAGGAAGCTGCGCTGGTTGCGCCACCACTGCGGTAGTCCTAATCGCAAAAATCAGAAAGAAAATACATCGACAACGCCAGCCCATGCCCTTGTGAATAGTTTATTTAAAACTACTTCAACTTAACCATTATTGATGGGTATGTCAAGCAATTAATATCAAAAGCTTGTTGTAGTGACATTACAAAAATTACTTCATGTCTTTTGTGTACATCGTCGGAATATCGTTTTCAAAAATAGTTTTCTTATCGTGATAGAAGTCTATGAAGTCGTTGGCTGAAACCTGCCCGGGATAAGGAGCATAGTGATGTTTTCTTGTAGCATTTCGCCAAACCATCACATAAGAGATTTTAATATCTGGCGATTCTTTCAAGGGATTCAAGATCACTTCTGTAAACCACTTTGGATTTGTTACACCTTCCAAACCTGTTTCTGTTATAGCAGCAATTTTTTTCTTTTCTTTTGCCAACTCTGATATTGCACGCAACGCCTGAAGAAAATCGTTGCGTTGTTCAGTTTGTGTTTTTTTATTCCAGGTTATCCCAACATCCATGTAATCATCAAATCCCAAAATATCAACATAGTCATCACCCGGATAAGCATACAGATACGTTGCCTTTGCATTGTTGATATCCATACGACTCCTGTCTGGCGAGAAGGTATAGATCAAATGATGAAGACCTTTTTCGTTTTTCAGATAATCAACTGTAAAACGCCAGAGTTTAATATAATCTTCTTCGCTGCAAATACCTTTTCCCCACCAGAACCAGTTACCGTTGTGCTCATGAAAAGGACGAAAAATAATGGGGATGTACGTTGAGCCACTCTTGCATTGACTTAAAAATGCTGCGGCTTTATCTAACTTCGATACATAAGCCTCATGAAATTTACCTCCAGGTAAAATCTGGCTTACTGTTTTTGTTGTATCCCAAGCATTACTACCCGTTACAGGATTGTCAACATGCCACGAAACTGTATTAATTCCTCCACGCTTGTAAACTTCTTCAATCCATGTTAGTGTTTTGGAGAAGCTCACATTGTCGATATTATTTTCATTACCTTCTTTGCCTACATCCCAGCCATGCACGGCAGGATAAGCACCACACACATCTTTAACATCAGACTTACCTTCAACCGCATTCCAATCAATTCCATAAGCCATATCTTCATGATGCCCGAACATAATGCCCTGCTGTGTAAGGTGATTAAGATTGGCATATAACCGTTTCGTTTCTTTGGTAGCATTTTTATCAATTAACTGCTGAGCCGTTAAGTTTAAAAATGAACCTGCTAGTAAGAAAAT
>DATJHZ010000506.1:0-17597 GCA_035493595.1 Cyclobacteriaceae bacterium
GAAACTCTACATTATTTGTGGTGGATACTTTGCAAATCGGAAAATGGGAAACACAACGGTGCCATCATGCTGTTGGAAAGTTGTTCAATCTCTGAAGACAAAAAAGGTTCTTTTCTGCGGTTGGTTCAGCAACACCAACAAAGCCAAACTCGATACAATCACAGTCGCAGATCTGGAAAAGAAACTTAATACGAGAATTATCCTATTAAAGTGATATGAGCTGGCGTGCAACAAGATGTATTCTCAAGAGTTCTATTAGACAAATAAGAAAATGCTGAAAAACGTAATCACCATAAAGATATACATTAAGAAAGTAATATTCATACAATAAAGGGGGCTTGAGGCGGACGCTGTTTTGGCAGTCGCTAAGAATGAAAAGGAACTATTATTGTGGATTGAACAGGACCGACAGATTCGAGAAACCTATCGAGACAAAGAAGAAACAGATTACCACGGCTTGGTTATGTTGCTTTCAGCCGTGCCAAAAAACTCCTATGCATCGCATGCTTAAAACAAGCTTCCACAAGAACAAAAAGCAAAACTGACTGCACTAGGCGCTGAAACTACTTGATCAAGATTCAACGAGTGGCTAGGGAGGGAACACTCCAGTACTTTGTGGTATGTTTAAGTATATTTAGCTACGATAAAATTTTCTTATTAGAACCACCAGGAAAGAAGATGCAAATTCGAGAATCCTCCATAAATAGAATTTCGGATCACCTTGGAAGAATAAAACACCAAGTTTCATTGAGAAATTCAATTCACCTTTACGATATAAATATTCATAGCGAAGAATTTTTTAAAGACCTATTAAATAGGATATATGGTTATAAGCTGGAGAATTTAAATGACGGCTATGCGTTCACAGAGTCAATTGACTTGGCCGACAGTAGCAACGGCATCGCGTTTCAGGTTACTTCTGATAAGTCTAAGAAAAAAATTGTCGACACCGTAGAGTCATTCTACGAGAATGGTACAATTAGGGACTACCCAACTTTAAAAATCTTGCTACTAGGGGACAAACCTAAACGACATGAAAGCATTTTATTACATCGGAATTTTAAATTTGACTTAAAGACAGATGTCGTTGATTTTTCAGACTTGCTAAGGGCCATACAAAAACTAGATGCAACAAAGATCCATGAAATTGAGCAATGGATAGATTCGGAATTAACAAGCAATAGGTTTGGTTCTTATATGCCACCAACCAATTCCGATTTTGATAAATACTTCAACAAGTTTTTGAACAATGAAATTGATTCTAATATATTATTTTTTAATGCACAACCCAGCCTAGCAGACTGTAGAGAAGTTTTTTCTGACGAGTACTATCTCTTGGTCCACCAGATATATTCTGTCTTTTATTTTTCAATGCTTGACAAAGGTAATAATATGAACGATAAGCTCAGAGACAAGGATATTTATCATTTTAAAGGATCGAGTTTAGGAGACATCGAGAATCAAAAACACAATCTTCCGGCTGGTATGGCTACAGTAGTAGAAAGAAAGGCCTTTCGCCCAGGAAAACTTCAATACTACTCGATATCATTTACTAAGAGGGATGCTCAGCACGGGATAACTTTCAATATGTGGGTATTTCTTAACGGTCGCTGGTTTTTTTTTCCGAAACCGTGGCAAGTGGTACGGGGTATTTATGAATTGAGAAACAATAAGGGATTGAAAACCATGATTAGTATTATGAAGTTTTTTGGACTAAGAGTTAAGGAAGGAACGGATCTAACAGGAGTTTTTGCAACGACAGTTCTTCTTAGTGAACTGACCAAGAAATGATACACTTTGTTTGCGTGGTGACCCGACCCAAGGCGATAGTGGTGCGTGAGCTTGCGCAGGAAAGCATCTTTGGGCCTTGATTTTTGTTCGCCAATTTGTTTGAACTGGTAAATATATAGAGAAGGTGACTTTCTTTTGAGTACATCTTAGCAATAATATCAAATCGACTATTCATATGTCTGGATACCCTGAGAACTTAGTCTATTTTATGTGGGAATGGCAGGTCTATTTCGGTGTTTCGTGCAAAGTAAGCGCAGAAACGGTCTTTAATAAGTTTGACCGTGGCCTATACCCAGAAGTTTTTCTGTTAGGCCTTTTGAAGAATAATCGCCCAAACAGATCTCCTGTCTGCATAGAGCCAGAGGTTGTGAAATATCCAATCAATGAGTTCAAAGACATTAAAAATATCGCGAAAACATTTTATGAAGGGGATGATGACCGGAATATATTTTATTCGGATGCTGACAACCAAAAGGAAGTTAAGAACGCCTTAGTTAAAAAGAGTTATCAGATGGCAATTGAGGAAATTATTAACAAATCCCCGCACAATGTGGGAACGATTTGTTTTGTTTCGACACCCGTTGAGATTGCCGACTTTGATGTATTCATTGTTTTGGAATTAAATCGGATCATTTATGAGTCTCATGTACATCTCAAGCTTCAATTTGTTCGAGAGCGTATTCCAATCTCCAAATCTATCTTAGAAAGTTTAGTACAGGTTTTTTTGGAAAGCCTAAGTCAGCAACTATACCTCCCGAACCCTGGAAAAAGTCTAAGTTTAAATTCGAGAGGAGCCGATGAGTTACTTCGAGAGGCTGCAAAGAAATTTCAATATACCATATCAAGCAAAGGCGAAGATTTCTCTGGCCTTCATGGCTTCGCAGATGCATGTGATAAAATATCAAGACTAAAATATGAAGGGGACGAAAATCTAGGCCACCTTATAATTGCTAAACAGCACCATCCGGATGTAGAATGTATAATGGAGCTCGAAGAGCCATTCCCAATTAGTCATTACCGTAAAACTCTCAAAATCTTGCGACTTACAGCGAGCGATATAGGAGTACTCTCCAATTCGAATATGGTATTTGGACTTGGAAGAGTCAAGGACTCCTATTTGGCGTCTACTGAATCCATTTTCAATATCCGATTTGAAGGTATAGGATGTTGGACTGTATATCACAATGGGGCATCAGTTTTAGAAATGAAGCACGGACTACCTGGAATTACCTTAGAAGCAATTAACAAAGATAAATTTCACACAACAATGCGTCGGTTATTCTCCACCGTTACTACTAGCCAAATAGAAAATCTGTTTAACCTATCGTCCGCCATAACTCGGGAAAAAAAAGGTGGCTTACTTATCATTAGCGCAGATGCACGTGAAGAGGCAAAAAGACTCAAGGAGCAATGTCTCTTTATTAAACCAATGCGGTTAACGCCTGAGACCCTGCTAGACTTTACCATCATTGACGGTGGTCTTCTTATCGATCTTGATGGAATCGCACACGCTCACGGCGTTATCCTTGATGGCCTAGTAGGTTTAAGAGGGGACTCTGCAAGAGGATCGAGGTTTAATTCTGCGGTAACCTATACAGAATATAGAGGTCTAGATAAACCGACTATTGTAATCGTGGTTTCAACCGACGGGATGGTTGATGTGATTCCGAATCTAATGCCGCAAATTAGACATTCAGAGATCAAACAAGTCATTGGTACTCTTGAAAAATTGAAGAATGAATTACCAGACCGTTCCGTTTTTAACAATGTAATGTTCTGGTTAGCAAACCGAGAATTCTATTTAACGAACGAAGAATGTAAGACAATAAATGTGCTTAAAGAAAAAATTGAAAAGAAAGACAATGATTGGTCTTCTGTTCGAATTGTTCACCGAGATTTTAAACCGGATTCAGAAATGAACTCTAGTTATTACCTTTCTGAATAAAGTGTAAAAATCAGTTTTACATATTTGTCGCGACCCTTATCGAATTACTAGTCTTATTTTGTCTGCTGATTAAGGAGGTCAAAAATATTTTCCATAGTCCCAATTCATTCTACGAATATTACTTATAATTACTCTCTACATTCAATGCCGAGATAATTCTTACCATCAAATTTTCCGAGAAAAAATCCTTTTAATCCCATAATTATAAATAAAACATACGGCTCGTTTAATTCGTTGAGAGTGAATTGATCTTTAATCATCTTCTTGTCTTGCGATGACGGACCAGGAATGTTTTCTGGATGAGTATGCCACTCTCCTAAGTAGATAGTCTTTCTGCCACTGTTATTAAATTCATAGTTAATTATTATCTGTGCGATTTTCTTGTTCCTCTCAAAACTATAACGGGAGGCTGAATCGAATGATGTAGGCGTTGAAGCCTTTAGTACGTAAATGTTTCTTTCTCGGACCTGGCCAAGTAAAATTCCTCCAGACTCTGGTTGTTTGGATTTTGATTGCTTATAACTAGCGATAATTTCCAAAACACGTTCGTCAATGTGAATATTAAGTGTATCTAAAATGAATGATTTCATAATTTGGATTCAACAATAGTTCCGTAAAGTTGGGATTGATACTCAGAAGTTATCTCTAATCCAAGTTCTTTGATAGGCATTAAGTTGCCCACCCAAGAAAAGCCTCTGGTTCCTTTCTCGTTATTTCTTATAATATTTAAAATGTATGGAAAAAGTGAACCTAAGAATGATAACATATCACTCGATGAGTAGGGAACGTAAGATGTTTGGCATCCAGCTTCTCTTTTTGATAGAATTGGATTCTTTCTACTGTATTCTTTTTTCGAAATCACATTGCCTCGGAACAAATCTATCTCATCAAAAAAATCATCATAATGTGGCTTTAAAGGGTCAAGGAAAATACAATGACCTCCAGCTAGATAAGGTTCGACCCATAAAATAAATGTAGGAACGATAACAACTTTTTCTCGAAGAAGGGTTGAAATATATCTTTCAATCGAGGTGTTACCTATGGCGAGAAAGAGATATGTTGAATTATTTATATAACTAATATCTTTTTGAAGAATGTCGGTAATAGAGTCTTCTCTAGAGCTTACATTTAAGGTAGGCATCTTGTTTGAAAGATGTTTCAGAACACCTTTCGTCTTATACATCCCAACATCATGAAGTCCTAGTAAATGTCGACCAATATTCTCAACGAACAATTTTTCATCATCTATTAATTTAAACTGTGAATTTTGAATTGAGGATAAAAGATGAACCAAATTTGATCCAACACTTCCGATCCCAACGATAACAAAGCAATGTTTAGTTTCTTCCACTCTTCCAGTTGTTCTTGTGCTGATGCGGATATTACTAATATCCTCCAAACTAAAACGAGTAACTGGATCATTACCTTGGAAAATCGATAAGGCTTGGAACGATTTTATCTTTCCACCTCTAAACCCTTTCCGATTAAGAACAGGATGCCGATATGTCCATCCAAAATACTTATTAGATCCGTTAATCAGTTTAGAAAATAGAATAAAGATAGGAGATTGATGCTTGTTAATGAATTTAATGAATTCAGCATAGATTAGCGGATTGGCTTTCTGAATAATTTCGAATGTTTGTTTATTGGTGAAGGCGAAAGGGGGTTTGGTTATGGGAATAGGACCAACATTTAGTCCTTCATACTCTTTATATTTAAATTGATTCTCTTTTAAATAATCTTTAAATCTTATTGCCTCGATTTCCTCTTGGTGGATCACATCTGTGAATTTTCCTATTGGTTTATCTAATGAGATTAATTTGAAACTGCTATTTATTGAACTCTGTAAAATACTTAGTATTGTTTCTTTTGGCTTGTCACTATTAGAATACGATAGAGTCCAATAGGCTGAAAATTCGTCATCAAAGTCACTTTCGTTTCGACCTGTTAATCCATCTTCTATTATTCGCTTTGCCCTTCGTAGAACCGCCTCAACTACCTGGCCTGGCAAATCTATATTAGCTTGTGAGTCATCATTAAATGTGCAGATAAAATGATCAGTTTGAGTATGAGCAAGGTATTTATATTTATTGAAGCTCTCTACAGTAAGATATACCTTTGGGATTGATAAAGGAAAGTCACCTTCGAAACCTAAATTAAAAGTTGCTACCTCTATTAAGCCTTTCGCATTTATAATTTCAGTGGTCACTTCCCAGACTTCAACAAATATCCCAAGTTGTAACTTTCTTGCTTCTTGTAATGACAAAATACGAACAGTTTCTCTTTTACTGATCCAATCAAAAGCAACTGAACGTAACTCCTCAAAGTTCATCATGCACTTTTTGAGTTGTCACTTTTAATGATGGTTGCTGTTGAGTATACATTTGCATTCTCGATTTCATCCTTTGCCAATTCACAGGGAAATCTGCTTCCCAAATGACGTTGCCATTTTGAACAAGCATCTTTAGGATTGTCGCTTTCTACTGCTTGTTTAGCGCTGTTGACAAATGTGCTTAAAACAGAATTAAAGTATTGTTTCTTAGTCTCTGAGTAATTCTTGAATAGATCTACATTTTTAGGTGTTGTAGGGCGAGGACATGTAAACCCATTTATGCTCAACCATTTTTGAATATTGATTAATGTATCTCGTAAAGAAACATCATCTCTTTCATTTGGCGAATAGTTAGAATTTGAACCCGCTAAGATTGTCATTACAACCCCTGGGGGCATATCTCCTTGCAAATTATCACCCCATGCCTTAAGATACCGAACAATTCTTCGCAACTGATGATCTTTCTTTCGTCTATCGTCTAACCAATGTTGATATTGGTCTTTGTACAACCTCCGTTCGAGAATAAATTCACTCCTGAATCCTGAATTAACCAAATCTTCAAACCATTTAATAAATTCTACCGGACTACTAACGATCCAACCATCTTTTGTGTCGGCAAGTTCTGGAGCTAATGGATTTGTAACATAATAAATTGGGATATCTATATGATAGTTATAATCCTTTTTTCCATTATACCTAACTCGAACACAAGTCTCTTTATCCTTAACCTCAGTAATATCGTCCTTGCCTTTACCTTTACTAATTGATTCAAGAATGAAAGTATGAAAGTCAGTTGGACTTGGACGATCCTTTGCTGATCTCTTTCCATAAAAATAGACACCATCATCCAAGTCGTACTCGTCTTCGTCTCTGCATGGAGTTATTATTGTATCCATGACATAAGAGCCTTGACTTTGAAATTCGATAATTTCATCCATGGTCACGGTCAAAGAGTCGTTAATTCTGCGAACCTTTTCAATTTTACTAAAACCATCATAAATGTGTTCCCTTAAGATATTTCTCTTTTCCCTCAAGTTAACTCTTCGACTTTGCTCAAGTTTAATGCGGTTATTGAATTCCGCAAAGAGTGAATTACAGTTTGCCATGGTTTATTGGGTTTTATAATTTTTTTTGTTTTTAAAAAATGCTTCTATTTCGATTTTTTTACTATAAAGCTCACCCATATCATTTCCCTTTCCATTTATAAGATCTAAAGCATCTCTGTTGGCAATATCAAGTTGAACTAAACCTTCTTGTTCAGCGGAAATTATAGGGCTTGGTATTCTTAAATATTCGATATTGACTTCGGTTAGATTCTTAATTTTTGACATAAAATAATCTGTAAAAAGACTTTGTCCTGTTAATGAAGTTTCGAATAGGCTATCTCCCCAATCCTTAAAGGATCTGTTCCGTTTAAGCCCAGGCGGTTTGCCACCAGTTAATGACAAACTACTGACGGATAAAATTTTTAAAGCTTTAAATCTTTTTCCAGTACCTACGAAATAAGTGAGGGCTTCAATTAATCCAACCATCGTTGGATTATTACCCCAAACACCGCCATCGACGAATTGTTTCCTGTCAAAATACTCAATTTCAGACAGCGGGAAATATGTAGGGGCGGCAGTTGTAGCTAATGCGACATCAACATACAACGCTTTATTATCTCTACTTAATTTTCCTTCTGTGTGATCGAATTTGAAAATCCAAGGTCTAGCATCTGTCACTGAATAAGATGGGATACAAAGCAAATTTTTACTCTCTGCTAATTTATGCTCACCAAATACCTTTCGCAGTTCTTCGCGTAATGATTTGTCCGAAAATTTCCCTCCAAACAATACCTGTTTGATAAATCCAATATTCGTTTTGCCGAAAAAAGGAATCCTGATATTTTTGAATTCAGGAAAAATAACTGGTCCGCTTTGTTTATAAAAATCGCAAATTTCCCTGGTTGGAACACCTAATGAAATGGCTAAAGCAATTATTCCACCAGTGGATGTGCCACATATCATATCAAAGTAGTCTGAAATACTGCCACCAAATTTTTTCTCAAAATGATCAAGAATTCTTGCTGAATACAAACCCTTTATTCCACCTCCATCAATAGTCAAAACTTTGAAAATATCTTCAGGTTGCACTGATTCATTATTCATAAAATCAAATCATTAGTAAAATGCTTTAGTTTCTTGTAGCGCTGAATATGTTCGTGTCTTTCTAAGGCATATTAAAATTTACCTTGAGTTTTTGGTGATTCAAATATTGCTTCAATGTGCCCTCTAGTTTGTGGCTCTCGATTGGTAAAGTATTTACCCTCTAGTTTTGTATTTTTATCCTCTCCAAAAATATTAAGTATCGTGGCACCTTCATGTGAATCCAATATTTTATTATCAGAACCAAAATTGTAGTAGATAAAATTTACGCTCAAATGGCCATCATGATTAAGAAATTCAGCTGAGAGGCTAGTTGAATTAGTGTTGGAAGCCATATCGCCAATAGTGTATAAACGTATCTTAACAGTAGAGGCTGTTTGAAAGATTTCAATTTTGCACTCTTTAGTTTGTTGGGATTCTCTTGCATATCGAAGATTACCCGTATATCGTCCTGAGATGTCGGGTACAGTAATCAAAAGATTAAATAGTGGAAACTTCCAAAGCCATTTATTATGTATGTATAATATTATTCCAATTATTGTCGCGTTCGATGGTCCACGAAAAAAATTAGCGTGAGTAAATTGGAGTAAGTGTTGAAAAAAATAGTCAAGAATAATTGCAAGTAACAGTATGCAAATAATTAAGGGGCTAGTTTTGTAATGCCTAAAGGAGAAATCCATTTTGTTGATATGGTTATATTCATCTTCGCGTGACATACAACTCACTTCCAACTTATGGAACTAATGATTAATGGCACTATAGATGCACCTAATTTAGAAATATCTAGCAATAGTTTAAAGCTATCAAACAATAAAAGGTTGTAAAAGTTAATTTTGAACCAATTGTCGGATAATAAAGAACCAGAAAATGAATTAGGAATCCTCAATTTGCGTTCCCTAACTAAAACAATTAATTCCAATATGTTAACTTTCGTTAACCTATTTGAAAATTGTATGCTAAAACTTTCCATAGCTTAAATTCCTTATTTCTTTTAGGCGCGTTTAAAGATGCATGGTCTTTTAGAATCGTCTCAATTTTTTAAAGTAGTTCTTTTCGATTGCTTTTTGCGAATATATCATCGTTGTTCTCATATCAGCATGCCTTAAAGTCTTTTGGATTAACTCTAAAGGAATATTTTTTTCATACATAAGTTGACCAGCGGTGTGCCTAAGGCTGTGGGGTGATAATTTGCCTTTTACTCTTAATCTTTTAAAATAGGAATTGATCAGTTGATCGAGTTCAGTTCGGGTAATGGTGCCAAATAATTTTCCTTTGGTAATCCTTTCTTTTCTTACATACGAGTAGAGTTCCTTTTTAGCAACTGAAGAAAGCTTAATTGTATCCTTTGACTTTTCACTTTTTCCTTTGCCCCAAATTGAAATTTTTCCTTGCAAAATCTTCACATCCCCAACCGTCAACCTTAACACCTCTATGGTACGTAATCCATTCCAAGCCATTAATGCAATAATCGCTCTATCTCGGGGACTTTTAGCAAGTTTTAATAGGCGCTTACGTTGGATCTCAGTAAGACTATCCTTGTGATAAGTTGATGTTAGGTTTCGGGGCAATACTACGTGAAGAGATGATACCTCTCTTAGAGATTGAACACTCATCTTTTTTAATACGCGTTTGATTATCTTCTGCTCCTTCGAGAGCTCAATTGAATCGATCTGTTGATATGTCAAAACCCACTCACAAAAAGTTCTTAAAACTGATTTATATAATCGCTTCGTATAATCCGATAGGGTAGGAGACAGGATATACTTCCCTGCTGTTCTTTTGTTGATTCTGCTGATATCATCCTTAATGGATAAAAAGTATCCGTTAAGCACGGTAGCATAAGTTCCAAGACTTCCCTTAGAACGAAGTCTATCCTGAACTGACGCGAGGAACAATTTTACGTATACATTTGAAATAGGCAACTTGGGCTCGTTCAAATCATTGATCAAGTACCTGAAATCCCTCAGCTCCAGAAACCCTAAAAACCGATTCAGAATAGATCTTAGTGACGTTGCTCTTTCATTGATATAATCGGTCAACTGTGATTGAACATCTCCGCCCTGCTTGTATGTCTTTAGAAATGACTTCGCATTGACCAGGTAAGCACCAGTGACATCATACTTTTTCTTTAGCCAGTATTCATAGTCAATCAATACTTGTGACGTTCGAGGCAGCGCTATAGATACTTTATCAGTATATTGAACAACATTGGCCATAAAAAACTACATGCTGAAGAGACAGTGTTTTCAAAAATATGTTTACTAAATATTATAAATGTACATTTATTTTACAGTAAATATTTTAATGAAATATTTTTTTTAACGCAAGATCTCTAGAGATCTGTTGCACTCAATAAGGAGACAAATTGATTATTTCTTCTTTTTGTAATTAAGCTGAACCTTATGAAGAAGCTCAGAAGGCGTTACTTGGAAGTATTCAGAAAGTCTAAATATCGTAGTTAAAGACGGCTGGAGCAAGGCTCTTTCGATCCTAGATATATGTGCTCGTTCAAGCTCGCAATTATCTGCAAGCTCCTGCTGACTAATCCCTTTTTCAGTTCTCAGTTCCAGCAAGACCTTACCAAAAGCCTCTTTTAACTTCGCATCACTTTTCACGGGAAGCAAGCTATCCGTGAAGCCATAAATTAATTGAGCATTATAATGCTCAATTTTATTGATTGATCACAAAACAGTTATTAAATTGCACTAATCATTCGGAACCCATTGAATCGCTAATGATCCATTAAGGATTTTCTTTTAAAGATGGAATTTCTTCAAATACATTAGATAAAATTTGACTCCATGAGAAATCAATTCGAAGATGTAAGTGAAAAGCAACTTAGAAAGGTTGAATTCAAAGGTGGAATGCCATTTGTTACGCCTGACAAAAAAGGTTACTTCCATAGATGGACTCAAGAAGCTTTACTTGAATCTGATGGATCTGTACTGACAAAGACACTGGCAATCATTGAATTGATGGATGGCGATCTAAAACTAGTTGAACCTACCTATTTTAAATTTGTTAAATGAAAGACGAGAAATTAAAGAAAAAACTCGAAGAAATCGCCCGCCTAAAAATTGCGATGAACCTCCCATTGAAGAGCTTACCAAAAATAGGTGATGTCAGCCACATCAAACTGGAAGACGCACCCCCTAGATCTATGATGCCGAAGCCCAAGAGCGAGAACTAGCACTGGGGCGTGAGCAGGATTGTGATTTAACTAGGTTGATTGAAAACTACAGTACTGCACTGACGTGCTATTGCTGCTTACACGATATTAAGTCATTAGATTTTCGCTTTACTAACAGGAATTAATTTGATGGATAAAAAACAACCAGTTCAGAATAATCCACCACATCCAGGCGAGATTCTACAAGAATTCTATTTCAAGCCACTGAGGTTTTCATTATCCGATGCGTCAATAAAAACATCAATTTCTGCAACAACATTATTGGGTATTATAAGAGGTGTAATACCTATTTCGTTGGATAGTGCTTCAAGCCTCGCGAAGTACTTCAATACAAGTATCCAATTTTGGATGAGCCTTCAACACAACTATGATCACTGGAAAAAATACGAGTTGAATAAAAAGTAACCAAACTCACTTTAGGAAATTAAAAGTCAATGGTGGAATGATGATGAGTAATTCTTTTCAAAGAGAGCTTGATATGATTTACACAAGCATGGCTGATCCGTCCATATTGTAACAATGCTTTCTACGACAGTATAAGTTCTGCTTCTCCTCTTTATAACATTTGCCATAGGTAAAAATACCTATACGTCTTTAAAAAAATCTGACTTTTTTAGTGTTTATCAGCGCCGTTTTAATACGTCGATACGATGTAAGATTTGTCTTCAATTAGATCTATTTAACGTTAAGTTCTGTGATTGAGTAAAGATAGGAACGTTGAATGGAGGCTTATACACTAAGGTTACCTCTAAAATATAGACGCTATTTACATACCCGAACGCCAAATGAACATCTGTAATGTAAGTTGAAGAAATTAATTGTGATTATTCATTTTACACAGCACAGCTACACATAGAGGTTACCAGTGCGTAGTGTAATCCATGTATAACGGATTTATAATTTCTATATTGTAATAACATTTGTACTCAAAATAGTTTGAGTTTAAAATTTGTATTAAACGTAATTGAATGAATAAGACCTTTACTATCCTTGCAGTTCTTGCAATCCATTCTATTTGTTCCACAGCCCAATCCATAGACAGTTTAACAAGTCCGCGCGTCTGGCTCAAAGCAGACAAAAGTATTTTAAATAGTAACACGTGGACCGACGTTGGAATTTTTAAAAATAATGCATTCGCAGCATCTACTAGTGAGACACCTCAACTCACTGGAATAATTAATTACAATAAGGCAATCGTTTTTGACGGTTTGGATGATTATTTCAAGATCCCCTATAGTCTTGAAGGCTTAGCTGACTTTTCAATTCTTGCAGTATATCAATCAACAGATACAACAGAACGTGGCATTTGGGGAAGTGAGCAAAGTACCTCCAGAAATGTATTACTGACAACTCGCAAGGCCATCGGTCCCGACACTATTCCTGATGTTTATGGGAAGACAGAAAAAATTACTGTTTTAAATTCTGTATTACAAAACTGGGAACAAGGTAATGCTACATCAACAAATTCATTCTTTGCCTTAGGAAGTGCTGGTAAAGCCAAAAAGTATAAGCCTTACAAAGGATCATTTGCAGAGCTTATTATATTTGACAAGTCTCTGACCTTTTTGGAAAGAGTGCAATATGAAACATACCTGGCGATCAAATACGGCACCGGTTTGCATGGAGGAAACTTTGTAAGCTCAGGGGAAAAGGTGCTTTGGAGAATCGATGAAAACAAAACTTATTATCATAATATTTCTGGCCTTGGTCGCGATGACTATTTTGGACTATACCAGAAACAAACAGGCAGCGCCTATGACTCTGGCCTTCTTGTCATGAGTGCAGGTGTTTTATCTAATTCTAATATTGAGAACAAAGCTGTTATTAGCAATCAAGATTTCTTGATTTGGGGTGACAATAGTCTGAGCATGCGCTCCGTAAAGGGGAAGGGTATTGATTCAGTTTTGTCTTTCATACAACGTAAGTGGCTTGTGACTGTGAATGGAAATACGGCAAAGACAATACCTGTTGAAGTTTATGTTGATGCTTCCAAGTTTCCGGCAAATGCACTTGGCTACTGGCTTGTTATCGATAGAAGTGGTCAGGGAAATTTTTCGGTAGATAACATTGAGTATGTCAAACCAGATGGTATCTCGAATGGAAAAATAGTTTATAAGAATGTTGTCTGGGACAAGGACGGCTCGGGGAAGGATAATTTCGGATTTGCGCAAGCCCAAGATTTATTTGCCGTAGTTCGTACAATTAAGAATCCTTCGTGCGCAGATAAGGCAGCTGGCAAAATTACGATAGAAGTGATTTCAGGTAAGTCACCTTATCAATTCTCATTGAGCAATCCAGAGGCAAAGATTAATCGTGATTGGAAGAACAAAGAATTAACAACAGATCAAAAAGAACTAGTTGCTGGTAACTATACACTTCAATTGAGCGACGATACTGATGATAAAGTTACAAGGAAGTTTTCTCTTGCAGAACCTGACGCACTTTATATAACGTTAGGAGCAGATCAAAAATTGGTGGATGGGAATGCTATAACATTGGATATCTCTGAGCAAATACCGGATTCAATTGCTGTTGATATCCGATGGGAAAATAACTTTGGTTTCAATAGTACAGAGAAGAAGGTTACCGTGTCAGAGTCGGGTATCTATCGGGTGTTTGTTACCAAAGAAAAGGATGGTTGTGTATTTTCTGATGAAGTTATTATTTCAGGAACCGAACAGCGTATAGCAGTTTTTCCCAGCCTCCTGAAATCAAATGATAATTTCAATATCAGCATCTCGCTAGAAGAACCAGGCTCAGTCACGGTCAGGACTATGAACTCGGCCGGTGTTCCAATCAGTACCATGGTTGGGTCGTCAAGTTCTGAATATCAATTCATCTCCACCGTGAAAGACTCCGGTATGTACCTGGTTATTATCCAAACTCCTAAGGGAATTGAAACGAGAAAAATCGTTAGCTATTAATAATAAAGAACCTCAATAGAATACTTCATGAAATCACAAGCTATGATACGTTTTTACAACGGTATTAATGTCGCGTTAGTATTTGCTTACTTTTTATTTACAAATGCACCTGATGCTTTTAGTCAAAAGACAGGAATTTCTAAAGTACGTCAATACACCTCAACTCAGAAGGAAGGTGCAATAGGAGTGAGTGAAGAATCGCCATATGATAATCCAGTCGATAACATCTTTCATGTAAACATTGCTACAGCTGTGTCAAGCACAGACAAAGTCTGGCTTGTGTATGATCTTGATGGTGTTCAGGATCACACTTCGGTGTCTCGAAGCATTAATGATCAGTTATCCGTTGGAGGGTACTTGGTTAAAAGGCGTCGCGGTTGGGCAACACAACGTGAGCAGATAGGTGCTTCATGGTTGAAGCGAGGTGATAACGTGGTGAGATTCACAACGCCAGAAAATTCACAGTATAACTATAAAATTAGAAATCTGAGAATCGAGATTGAGCCTTCAAATGGTGGTTCACAAGTTGAAGTTGTGGTTAATCAACCTTCAGGTATTTACTATAACGAGAAAGGGTACGTTAAAGGGATCTTGACAGGGCAGGGGATAGGGAAACTAAAAGTTAATATAGGTGGGAAACCAGCAAGATTCTTTAACGGTGAATTTGAAGGTCTCGTTGACCTTTCAACTAAAGATATTCGCACCACTGAGATTGAAGTAGTGTATCCTAATGGCGCATCAACGTGTGAGTCGGTTGATTTTGAAAAACCGATGAATTCGGATTTCAACTTCAATATGAACATGATTTCAAATAGAACAGAGAAATATATTCAACAAAAACAAAATGTAATTCTTCAACTCGACGGTGCGTCACTGATCGCGTCAGGTGAGGCTTTAAAAGCCTCGTCAAATTATTCAATAACAACCCTTCGTGATGTTGATATTCCCGCTCTGGACGCGGGCATGGAGAATGTTACAAGAAATCATGTAGGCTTTCGCTTTCTTCCCCATGGAACTGTATTTAATTCAGCAGTGAATATTAGCATCCCTTTTGACGTTGCTAAAATTCCAGATGGGTACACTGAAAAGGATATCAGAACATTTTTTTTTGATGAGCAATCACATCATTGGGTTCCTCTGGCCCTTGATACAGTATTACTTGTAAAAGGAGAAGTGGTTTCAAAGTCAATGCACTTTACAGACATGATTAATGCGATCATCACTGTACCTGAGTCACCCGAAGCCGACGCCTATAATTCAACTTCAATGAAGGGAATAAAGGCTGCAAACCCAACTTCGGCTGTAAATCTTATTAGTCTGCCGCAAGCTAATAACAGTGGTAGCGCAAGCATCGGTTATGCAATTAATATTCCTTCGGGAAGAAACGGCATGCAACCACAACTTGGAATCAATTATAACAGCGGCGGTGGAAATAGTTGGTTAGGATTAGGTTGGAGCTTGACGATTCCGTCGGTAAGTATCGATACTCGGTGGGGTGTCCCCAGATATGATGCTACTCTTGAAACTGAAACATACTCAGCAAATGGCCAACAGCTTACGCCAGTGGCCCACAGAGGAACCCTTATCAATAGAACAAATGAAAAGCATTTCTTTCCTCGTATTGAAGGGTCATTCCATAAAATAATTCGTCATGGAAGTTTACCATCTAATTATTGGTGGGAAATCATTGATAAAAGTGGAACTCGATATTTTTATGGAGGTGCTCCAGAGACAGGAGTTGATAAAGAAGCTGTACTTCGAACCGACGAAGATCACGATAAAGGTAATATAGGCCATTGGGCTTTAAGTGAAGTACGTGATCTGAATAATAACTTTGTGAAGTACCATTATTCTAAGATTCAAGACACTGGTTTGTCACAGGGGAAAGTAAATGGGTATCAACTCTATATTGACAAGATTACATACACTGGCTACAGCGGTGCCGAGGGCAAATATTCAATACTGTTTACAAGGGATCGCGAACTTAATGAAACAAAAAGACCAGATGTTAGTATTGCTGCTAATCTTGGATTCAAAGAAGTTACGGCAGACTTGCTGCGCAAGATTGAAGTCCAGTTCGAAGGGAAAAACATTAGGAGTTATGAGCTAAAGTATGTGCCTGGAGCCTTCTTTAAAACATTGCTAAGTACTATATCGGAATATGATGCTACTGGTAAATTGTTCAATACCCACAGTTTCGATTACTACAATGAAGTAGGCAAGGGAGCAAGTTTCCTTCCATTGGCTCAGCCTGAAAGTTGGACGCCACAGGATGACAATGTCAAAGGAAGTCTAGTGATCACAAAGGATGATTACACAGACAAAGCATCAGCACTAAGTGGTACAAAGTCAACCGATAAAGGAATCGGAATGACTGTAACAATCGGACCATCGACAAGCAGTTATGTAAGTAAGGCTCTTTCAGTTGGAGGCTCTGTCGGTTATTCTGAATCAAACAGTGATGGTTTGCTATCCATGATTGATATCAACGGTGATGGTCTGCCTGATAAGGTATTTATGAAGGGTAGTAAAATGTACTACAGGCCCAATCAATCTGGTATAACCGGCAATACGGTCTTTGGTACCGAGAGAGAAATTTCTTTGGTGGGAGCTAACAACTTTTACAAAGAGAAAAGCAAGACCCTTAACTATGGATTTGAGGCTAATTTCTATGCCTTCGTTGGCCTTGGAGGAAGTAAAACTACTTCAGTCACTTCAGTTTATTTTTCTGAAGTGAATGGCGATCAACTTCCTGACCTGATGGTAAATGGGAGCGCTTATTTTAATCACATAGATCCTTCTACCGGAGATCCCGTATTTACCGCTTCAAGCAATGACACGCCTAGCCCAATAATGGGTAACGGTAGTGTAAATGGTAACATCATTGATACAGATCCGCAGGAACTTGAAAAGGCAATTGATGAGAGTCCTTTGAATGATGTTGTGAAGATGTGGCGAGCACCTTATACGGGCCAGGTAAAAATCACTGCACCGGTTAGATTGCTCGAAAGCCATGATAGCGACAGAGCATCAGCTCCTGCCGATGGAGTTTATGTAAAAATTCAACATAAGGGTAACGAGTTATGGAAGTACCGCATTCAGCCTACTGATTATGTTGAACATCTTCCAACAGGAGTTGATAATATTTCTGTTACAAGGGGAGATCAAATTTATTTCAGAGTGCAATCTGTATTTAACGGGTCTTACGATTCGGTACAGTGGATACCGACAATTCAATACATAAATCAAGACGTTGCCACTACAGATG
>DATJHZ010000507.1:0-7632 GCA_035493595.1 Cyclobacteriaceae bacterium
CACTTCTTTTAACAATACCTATGGTGAAACGTTTGTAGTACCTGAAGCAAAGATTGAAGAACAGGTAATGACTATACCTGGCACTGATGGTCAGAAGATGAGCAAATCATACGGCAATATCATTGACATCTTTTTACCAGACAAAGAATTACTCAAGCAGATAAAAACCATCAAGTCTGACAGCACACCATTAGAAGCTCCGAAGAATCCGGATACAGACACAACCTTTGCTATCTATAATTTACTGGCAGATGATGAACAAAAGGCAGCTATGCGTGCTAATTATCTTGCTGGTAACTATGGCTATGGCCATGCCAAGCAAGCATTGTTCGAACTTATCATTCAGAAGTTTAGCAAAGAGCGTGAAGCCTTTAATTTCTACATGTCAAATTTAGACGAACTGGAAAAGAAACTCACGCAAGGTGAAGCGAGAGCTCGTGTGATAGCCAATGATGTATTGAATAGTGTAAGAGTAAAACTTGGATTCAGATAATGATTATCAATGATCAATTTGCTGATGTGCAGATAGTTTGAAATCTCAATTAGCACATTGGCAAATTGATCATTGAAAAATTAATTTATTTCGCCTCCCAGACAACTTGTTGTTTGTCTTTGCCAACGGTTAATAAAATACGAACCGGGTTTGGAGCTAATACAAGTCTGGTGTCTTTTCCGGGAAGTTTATCAACTTCAACGATCACACCCTGACCCAAGTAGGCAATTGGCAATAGAACATCATTGTCCGGACAGAATTCATCATGAACATCTTGTAAAGCTTCTTCCAGGTACTCACCAAAGTTGTCCTGAAAATCATCTTCCAGATCATGAAGCGCTTCCTCTAAGTCATCGTATTTGGGATTGCTATAGTCTAGCTTTTGTAATTCATCCCTTTTGCCTACAATTTCCTGAAGTGCTTTGTTGATAGCGTTGATGTCCATTCTTGTAATTTTCCGTAAAGATTAAAGAATTCGATGAAATACAAAAACCTGAAGAGAAACTGTTTCATAGAAATTGTAAAATGGCAGGTATTCAAAATTCCCGGGCTGCAATACCGCAAATCTGAGGTATAAAATTTGGCCAATGTGTCTTAAATCAATGATCAAAACAATAAAAGTTCACCAAAGTAGCTTTCACAGAACTTCCTTCTAAACACTTCTAACAACACTTTCATAGGTGTAATTTTGATCTATAACCGGCAACCTAAACGGTTAATCAAACTTAAAAATGAAAGAAGACTTCTTACCGATTCAAGGTACTGATCACATTGAATTTTATGTTGGCAATGCCAGGCAATCTGCATTATACTACCAGCATACTTTCGGCTTTGAGCTTATTGCCTATGCAGGTCCTGAAACCGGTGTGCGCGATAAGGCATCGTATGTATTACAACAAGGTAAAATAAGACTTGTATTAACAACATCACTTCAACCCAACACGCCTATCGCGCAACATGTAGCCAAACACGGAGATGGTGTAAAGGTATTGGCACTCTGGGTTGATGATGCTACCAAATCTTTTCATGAAACTACTATCAGAGGTGCAGAATCTTCGCAGGAACCAACTACTATTAAAGATGAGCATGGTGAGGTTGTTGTGGCTTCCATAAAAACATATGGTGACACCATTCACACATTCGTGGAAAGAAAGAATTACAAAGGCGTTTTCCTACCGGGATATCAACCCCGAAAGAGTCCTTTCAAAAGTGAACCTATCGGATTAAAATATATTGATCATTGTGTCGGCAACGTAGAACTGGGTCAGATGAACAACTGGGTAAATTTCTATGAACGCGTGATGGGCTTTAGCTTGCTGGTAACTTTCGACGATGATGATATTTCAACAGAGTACAGTGCGCTCATGTCGAAGGTGGTTTCTAACGGAAATGGATTCATTAAATTTCCTATCAATGAACCTGCTGCCGGAAAAAAGAAATCACAAATTGAAGAGTACCTTGATTTCTATAAAGGGCCAGGCGTTCAACATATCGCCATTGCAACGGATGACATTATTAACACCGTAAGCGAACTGCGCAAAAGAGGCGTCGAGTTCCTGTATGTTCCAGACAATTATTATGAAGATGTGCTTGATCGTGTAGGTAGCATCAACGAAGATCTCGCTGAGCTTAAAAAGCAAAACATCCTCATCGATCGTGATGAAGAGGGCTACCTGCTTCAGATCTTTACCAAGCCGGTTCAGGACAGGCCTACTGTGTTTTTTGAGATCATTGAGCGCAATGGAGCAAAGTCGTTTGGCAAAGGTAATTTCAAGGCCCTGTTTGAATCTATTGAGCGAGAACAGGAATTGCGAGGCAACCTTTGATAGCCAGACTATCAAAGCCCTAAAAGGCGCATTTTAAATAAAATCAAAGCTGGATTAGTCCAGCTTTTTCTATTTTTGAGCAAAAAATTAACGATCCACACAACTCCTATGTCAGACTTACTTCAGCAGGTTAACAGCAAAGCCAAAACTTGGGTAGAAAGCCCCGTTATTGACGAACAGACAAAAAACCAGGTTCGTAACCTTCTCTCAAAATCTGACACAAAAGAACTGATCGACAGCTTTTACAAAGATCTTGAATTTGGTACCGGCGGACTCCGTGGTGTGATGGGTGCCGGATCTAACTGCATGAATCAATACACGGTTGGTATTGCCACACAAGGTCTCGCCAACTATCTGAATAAAACATATTCAAACACAACCATTAAACTTGCTATTGCTCACGATAGCCGTAACAACAGTCGCTTCTTTGCTGAAGTTGCTGCGCAAGTATTATCAGCTAATGGAATACAGGTCTATCTGTTTCCTGAACTAAGACCAACACCACTTCTTTCATTTGCCATTCGCTATTTAAAATGTCATTCAGGTATTGTGATTACAGCATCACACAATCCTAAGGAATACAACGGTTACAAAGCGTACTGGAGTGACGGCGCCCAGGTAGTTCCACCGCATGATAAAAACATCATCAAAGAAGTGAATGCCATTACTTCATTTGAACAAGTTAAGTTTAAAGGTATTGATGCTAATATTCATAGCATTGGCCCTGACGTGGAAGAAGCCTACTACAATGAAGTGAAGAAGGTCATCCCTAATAAAGATGTAATTCTTAAGCATAAAGATATACCCTTGGTTTATTCAAGCATTCACGGTGCGGGAATTACTATGGTACCGGAATGTCTGAAGCAAATTGGCTTCACTAACATTCAGGTTGTTGATGAACAAAAAGTTCCAGACGGAAACTTTCCAACAGTTCAATCACCAAATCCTGAAGAGAGATCTGCTATGGAAATGGTAATCAACAAAGGTAAAGCTGTTGGTGCCACCATGGTAATGGCAACAGACCCTGATACTGATCGCGTGGGTTTTGGTGTACGCAAAGCTGATGGTGAATTTATTTTATTGAATGGCAATCAGGCCTTCAGTCTCATCATGTTGTTTGTGATGAAGAATCAGAAGGATAAAAAAGATGCTTATGTAGCCAAGACAATTGTTACCACTGACCTGGTTGACAAGATGGCACATGAACTGGGTATTGAATGTTATAATACTTTAACGGGATTCAAATACATTGCCGAGTTGATGGGCAAGCTTGAAGGCAAGAAACGTTTCATTGCTGCAGGCGAAGAAAGCTATGGCTACATGGTTGGTGATTTTGTTCGCGATAAAGATGCTGTTTCTGCCTGTGCATTTTTTGCTGCGATGGCTGCTAATGCTACCGAAGAAGGAAAGTCTATGTATGACTGGCTCATCGACATGTATGTTGAGTTTGGTTATTTCAAAGAAGGTCTTCTTAACTTAACAAAGAAAGGACAACAAGGAGAACAAGAGATTAAAGCGTTGATGGAGAAATTCAGAAACAATCCACCTGCATCTATCATTGGAAGTAAAGTAACACGTCTGCTTGATTATAAAATATTAAAGGAAAAGAATCTTATTAGCGGAGAACAATCATCGCTTGATTTTCCTTCGTCAGATGTGCTTCAATTTATTCTGGAAGATGGAAGTAAAGTTTCTGTGCGTCCATCAGGTACTGAGCCAAAAATTAAATTCTATATCAGCGTTCAGGCTGAGCTGAAATCAAAAGCAGCGTTTGATGAAGTAACAAAAGCGTTAGATGCCAAGATCAAAGGAATAGAAGATTATCTGCTTTCTGTATAAGTTTCAGATTAATACGCGACCATTCATCAAGTTGCTATTTGTTGACAGCTTAAATTATTGCTTATTGAATCAACTTTAAAAGCATTGATTATGAAAACCTCATTTAAAGCTGCCGCGCTAATACTTTTTGGTTTGGGTCTGGCAAGTTTTACACATTCTGATTCTCCATATCCAAAAAATGATGAAGCTATAAAACTTCCCGATGGTTTCAAGGCACAGGTTGTTGCTGAGAATTTAGGCAGTGCAAGACATATAACCATTACACCTCAGGGCAACATCTACATTAAGTTATCCAAGCTAAAAGATGGTAAGGGTATTGTGATGCTTCAGGATAAAAACAACGACGGTAAAGTTGAAAACCAGAAAACATTTGGAAACTATATCGGTACAGGAATCTATGCCAAAGATAATTATCTCTATGCCTCTTCTGACAATGATGTTTATCGTTACAAACTAAATGATCAAGGTGAGGTGATAGATATGAATCAACCTGAAAAAATTGTTTCAGGTTTGATCAATCGCAGACAGCACGAATCAAAATCTATTGTGCTTGATAATAGCGGCAATGTTTATGTAAACATTGGTGCATACTCAAATGCATGCCAGGAAAAAGATCGTACTAAAGGATCAAAAGGGATGACACCCTGCCCTATTCTTGATTCAGCCGGTGGCATCTGGCAGTTTAGTGCAAGTAAATTAAACCAAACCTATGCTAACGGAACTCGCTATGCCACAGGCTTAAGAAATGTTGTAGGTCTTGACTGGAATACATCACTCAATAAATTATTTGTCATGCAACACGGAAGAGATCAGTTGTTTCAACTGTATCCGGAATTATACGATGCCAAACAGAGCGCTGAATTACCTGCAGAGACAATGTATGCTGTAAACAAAGGAGATAATTGCGGCTGGCCGTACATCTATTACGATCAACTTCAGAAAAAGAAAATTCTGGCACCAGAATATGGTGGCGATGGCAAAAAGACTGGTGGTGATGATGTGATCGATCCTACTGTTGCTTTTCCTGGCCACATGGCTCCTAATGGATTATTATTTTATACTGGCTCTATGTTTCCTGAGCGTTATAAGAATGGCGCCTTTATTGCATTCCATGGTTCGTGGAATCGTGCTCCTGAAAAACAAAAAGGATACTTTGTTGCCTTTGTCCCTTTTAAAGATGGAAAGCCAAGTGGTGAGTGGGAAACCTTTGCCGACAACTTTGCTGGTATGGAAGAAATTCAATCACCAGGGCAGGCTAAACACAGACCATGTGGCTTAGCACAAGGACCAGATGGTTCACTTTTTGTTACTGACGATGTAAAAGGATCTATTTATAAAATAACCTATAAAGCCAAGTAAGATGAAGAAGTTCATTATCGCCGTAGTAGTGTTAGTGCTTAGTTATGCAGGAGCGTTTGCGCAAAAAGCAAGTAAGCAATCTATTGAAAAAGGTAAGCTTGTTTACGAACAATATTGCTTGACCTGTCACCAGGTTGATGGAAGTGGTGTACCCAATCTAAATCCTCCGCTAATAAAAACGACCTTTGTAGCAGGCGACAAGAAGAAACTAATCAGCATTGTGCTCAAAGGTTTGAATGATGTTGAAGTTAACGGTGAGACATACTCTAATCCTATGCCACCATTCGATTTCATGTCTGATGAAGAAATTGCAGATGTGCTAACTTATGTTCGAAACAGCTTTACAAATAAAGGTAGTGCTGTAACAGCTGCTGAAGTAAAAGCAAGTCGTTAAATAAATTTAAAGATAAGATCACAAGCCTGTGGGAATTACCATTCTTACAGGCTTGTAATTAAAATACTTTATAATAGTTACTGTCTGAGTGGCGAATTAAAAGCATACCTGATACGCCATCGAATTTAGCAATTCGGTTTTGCGTACCACCAACATCCATGGCTGCCAGGAAAACTTTTTCTTCAATTAAATAATTAATAACAGATTCAATATTCTTATTCCCTGCAAAGGACGATGGAGAAGCTGGAGAAGATGCTCCACCAGCGACCTTGGCACGCAACGCTTTCAAATCACTTCCCCTTTCTTTCAATTGCTCAAGTAATTCACGAATGGCTTGTTTAACATTGTCAGGCTTACCATTTGGTCCAAGATCATTAAAATCATCTGAAAGATTAATGTGTGCACCTCCGGCGATTCCTTTCTTTTGATCTTGCAAAAAAACACCAACGCATGACCCTAACCCAAAACAGGAGATTGTTACCGGTGTACTGAAACTCTTCACCTCACCCGGACTGATGGAGTATTCATGTTTTCCCTGTATGGAGTCAATCAATTCCATAGTCATGTCAATTACAAGAAGCCTCGATAAGAAATTGCTGAAAACGATTTGTTACATAATTAAAGCCTGGTGAAAGATCGGCGCTTTCATTTTTCAGACTCCATGATTCTTCGCGAGCTATCATAAATGGAGACGCACTGATTTCATGAGATGTCTTTGTTACTAAATCAGTCATTATAGGACCAAGGCTATCGCTTACTATAGCGATGTCACGAGAGGACATTAACTTATAAAGTTTTTCCTGGTTGCTGATTTCTCTCCAACGATCACCAACAATAATCTGATGGAACAATGCACGCGCAGAATCATTATTCAAAAATAAATTTACTCTACACAATGGCTCATCATATTTTTGAAATGAATTGATCAACAGGCCCTGATGTTCGCCAACAACCCAGGCGGCTATATGCTGATGTGTAGAAATTATAAATGCTTCTTCATATACAACGCCGAGTCCTGATAGATAAACTTTAATCTCATTATTATCAAACAAAGGCGTCTTTGAAGTTCCATCTTCTCTTACATGACTTTCGATTTCGAGGGCGAGTAATCGATTCATAAATTTCGTTTTGTTATATAAAGATAGACCTCATACAAAACGCATTCAATCCGCGAAAATTAGTATTTTAAAGTACAATCTTATACTGAACGTACTCAGTACATGTACGTAGGCTATGTACCAGATGATTTAGGTTATGAAAACTTACTTCAGGATTTTGCGTTTACTACAGATTGATCTTGTGCTGATTTTACATGTAACAAAGGCGCCTCTGCTACAATCAGAGTGCCTCTGTTGGGATCCGATTCCATTGTCAGCTTACCGCCCATAATTTCCATTCTCTCTCTCATGTTTACTAAACCATGATGGGCATGATGATCATACCAAACCGTATTTAGATTCATGCCTTTGCCATCATCTTCTATTGACAATTGAATCCGGTGATTTTCTTCATCAAGCAAAACATTAATTGTATTGGCATTAGCATGTTTGATAGCATTGTTAATTCCTTCCTGTGCAATCCGATAAAAATTTATCTTTTGTGACTGTTCTAATTCGGTAGATTTCCCCAAGGACTGAAAATAAATACGAGAATGAGTTGAGATCGATAACTGTTTACAGAGTGAACGGATACACGTTGCAAGATCAAAATCTTTCAGTTTT
>DATJHZ010000508.1:0-11036 GCA_035493595.1 Cyclobacteriaceae bacterium
CTTCCACCTGTGCCGGTGCAGTAAGCCAGGTATTCCCAGATCATGTTATCCATAGGGTAAACACTAAGTTTATACATGCCCATGCTGGCTGCAACCAAGGGCACGTTATCTACTATGGAGGAGAATAAACCAATGAGTGTAATGATAATCCGATTGTCTTTAATGGTGTGATTAAGATATTCCGCTAGCGATGTGAGTGTTGCCATAGATTGCAATGCGCCAACGGCAAGCAATATGCCCAAGAAAAATAATACACTCGTCATGTCAATCCGCCCTAGTGCACTGGCTGCTGAAAACTGCTTTCGTTCAACATCGTCAGCATCGGGGTTGATCAGCTCGGATGCTACCCATATTATGCCCAGCACCAGCATCATGCCCATGTAAGGAGGAAAATGCGTAAAGGTTTTAAAGATGGGAACAAATAGTAATGCACCGAAACCGAGTATCAGCATCAGGTTTGCATTGCCAGCACTGTAGCCATCGTCTGGTGTGGCGCCTTGTTCTTCAACACCCAGTCTGCCTTTCAATGTAAAACTTAAATAGATCAGTGGAACCAAAATACAAACAGCACTTGGGATGAATGTAGCTTTCATAATACCAACGACGGAGATCTGCCCTCCTATCCAAAGCATAGTAGTTGTTACGTCTCCTATAGGCGACCACGCTCCACCGGCGTTGGCGGCAATAACAATCATGCCCACAAAAAATAAGCGCATGTCTTTATTAGGAATAAGTTTCCGCACAAGCGAAATCATAACGATGGTGGTTGTGAGATTGTCAAGTGCTGATGAAAGGAGAAATGTTACCCAGCAGACAATCCAAAGTAATTTTTTAGGATTACGTGTAGTTATTTTATTGGTAATGATGCGGAAGCTTTGATGAACATCCAATAATTCTACGATGGTCATGGCACCCATCAGAAAGAAAAGTATTTCGGCAATCTCTTCCAGGTGATGTCCTAATGATGCTACAACATACGCATGATGTGCTTCGACTGGCGTGCGTGTTACATCTTTTAAAAATGTTCTATAATGATCGTCGCCAAGAAGTGTTGTTGTTGGTGATGACCATGCAAACAGCACCCAGCAAAGTACACCGGTAAGCAATGCCGTTGCTGTTTTGTTTATTCTGATTGGATGTTCAAATGCAATGAACACATATCCTAAAATGAAGACAATGGCAATGATGAACTCCATAAATAAATTGAAGGAATCAGTTTAACTGCAAGTATAGACAATTTTATATCTCTTCTCATGTGGCCTATTCAATTGCACCGCAACCATCCAGAGATATCCGGGCATGACAAATCCGGATAGAAGCGCAAGGAATATGATGGCCTCAACATGTTGCAAAGTTATCGGCCACAAGCCTTAAAATATTCAACATAGGGCATTTTATGATGCAGATACCTATTTGTTTAATATATTTTTAAGCAATCATAGGTTAAAATAATACCATATATTCAAAAAATATACATAACTTTTATCATCACTAGTTCAAAACTAAACCAACCTATGAAAAAAGTAGAAGCCATTATCAGGACTGCAAAGTTTGAGGAAGTCCACACGGAGCTGGCCAAAATAGGCATACGCTTCATGACTTACTCTGAAGTAAAAGGTATTGGTATGGAGCCAACTGCGAAACATGAATATCGCGGAGCTGCTTACGATATCGGGTTTATTCCAAGAATCAGGTTAGAGATAGCCGTATCAGATGATATGGTTGATAAGCTTATCGACTGCCTGCTTAAGACGGCCTACACCGGCAAAGTGGGCGATGGTAAAATTTTCGTTTATGATGTCGCTGAAGTCTATCGGATCAGAACGAAAGAGAAAGGCGATAAAGCCTTGTGATGATGATACTCTAAACCAAAACTAAAACCTAAACCAAATCCGAAAATATGGAAACTGTGTCTACTGCATACCATAGAAATCTCTGCCAGTCGCAACGCCTGGCTCTGCAAAAAAATAAGAAAACCTCACTCCTGTTGCTGCCCTTTTTAATATTGACTCTTCTTCTGGTCAGTAACTTTTCATTCGCTATAAATATATTACCAGACAGTACTATTGTTGCAGACTCTTCCGCTGCTGTGGCCGACTCGGCTGTAGTTGCAACTGTAACAGAAGTTGTTGAAACGGTAGCACCACCCACCTATGATAAAGGTGATGTTGCCTGGATGCTTGTCTGCACAGCGTTAGTACTCATGATGAGTGTACCAGCGCTGGCTCTTTTCTACGGAGGCCTTGTGCGCTCTAAAAATATTTTATCCATGCTCATGCAGGTGTTTGTAACCTTCTCCATGATCTCTGTATTGTGGTGCATCTATGGTTACAGCTTAGCCTTCACAGAAGGCAATGCTTTCATTGGTGGCTTTAGTCGATTGTTTCTAAACGGCACTTTTGATTCCGCTACCGGAGCTTTCTCTATGGCCGCTACCTTTAGCAAAGGTGTTGTCTTGCCTGAACTTGTATTCGTTGCTTTCCAGTGCACCTTTGCCGCTATCACTTGTGCGTTGATTCTTGGTGCCGTGGCTGAACGTATGAAGTTTTCGGCTGTGTTAGTATTCATGGTGATCTGGTTCACCTTTAGTTATATTCCTGTAGCACACATGGTATGGTTCTGGATGGGTCCTGATGCTTACACAGACGCGTCCGTTGTAGATGCTATGAACGCCAAAGCCGGTTTGATCTGGCAATGGGGTGCTCTTGATTTTGCCGGTGGTACAGTAGTTCACATCAACTGTGCTATCGCTGGTCTGATTGGTGCTTTCTTAGTTGGTAAACGTGCCGGCTTCGGAAAAGAACCTATGCCCCCACATAACCTTACGTTGACAATGATCGGAGCCAGCATGCTTTGGTTTGGATGGTTCGGCTTCAACGCCGGTTCTGCTCTTGAAGCCAACGGTGTTGCAGCATTAGCCTTCATAAATACTTTCCTTGCTACTGCCTGTGCTGTTATGGCATGGACCATTGGTGAATGGATTTTCCGTGGCAAACCTTCTATGCTTGGTGCAGCCTCAGGTGCTGTTGCCGGATTGGTAGCCATCACACCTGCTGCTGGTAACGTAGGTATAGCAGGTGCCTTTGCCATTGGTACAATTGCTGGCTTTGTTTGCCTCTGGGGTGTTAATGGTTTAAAGAAAATGTTAAAGGCCGACGACTCACTCGATGTATTTGGTGTTCACGGCTTAGGTGGTATAACCGGTGCTTTACTTACGGGTGTATTCAACTCACCTGATCTTGGTGGTCCTGGCTTAGTAGTAGATTGGGTAACTGTTAAGGTTGGTTATCCTGGTATAGGTGCTCAACTCTGGATTCAATTAAAAGCTGTTGTACTAACACTGGCCTGGTCTGGAATTGTAGCTGCCATTGCCTATAAAATTGCAGGACTTGTAACAGGAGGCTTAAGGCCATCTGAAGAAGATGAACGCAAAGGTCTCGATGAAGCTGATCATGCTGAACAGGCTTATAATGTCTAAGTAATTTCAGATTTTGGATTTCAGATTTCAGATTGGGCAAGTACTCAATTTGAAATCTGAAATTTGAAATCTGAAATTAATATTCCTTCACCGGAACAAAATCTCTCTTCAACGTTTCGCATACGTGGCACTTGTATTGATCGGGAAGTTTCTCGAATGGAGTGCCGGGTGGAATGTTTGCTACAGGGTCGCCATACTTTTTATCATAGACGGTAAGGCAGTTGCTACACTGATAACTTGTGGCCGATCCGTTAAGATGAATTTCTTCTTTCTTCTCACCAATCTTTTCTTTTTCAGGATTAAGCTGCCTGAAATACATTTTGCTTAACTCAATCAGCAACGCCGGTATTATTTCTTTCTTAACACCTCGCGCATAGGTGAGATATAAAAAGTTATTGGGGTTGAAACTTTTTGCATACAGAATATTGTAACGCTCACCGGGCAAAGCATCGGCTGCTTTTACTTTTTCGATTACGATGGAAGTAAAGAAGAATGAGTCACGACCTGTTTTTATGGTGAATGTTAAACCATGTGTGCTGATATCCTGCAAGTCTAGCTCACGCACCAGGAAGCGTTTCAACTCCAGCGCTTCACGATCAATAACAGGAAGATGCCAGTTCAACTCCAATGACGAGTGACGTTCATTAATACCGAACTTACCCATCAACTTCTCCCAGCGAATGCGATCACTTGCTTTGATACCCTTGATCACAAATGCTTTCCACGGAATAATGTTGATCTTACCTACGTTGGTTTCCTGACAAAGTCGGCAGGCGGCGCTCATGAAATCAATATCGTACTGGTTATTGCGCCAATATAGTCCCAACCAAAACTGATTGTTAAGCATGGCATTGAGGCCTTCGTAATAGGGAAAGATGGCATCTCTGAACTTGAGCTTTTCGCTGATCGGTTTATATACGATCCGGTGACTCTCTTTCAGAATAATAAATAATTCTTCTGCGGTAAAAGGTTGATATTTAAGAATTATATCTTCCAGTGCTTTTGAAATTCTGGCAATTTCATGACCGGCAATAAGGCGTGGCCAGCTTTCAACATGATTGCCCTTACGGGGATCACGAATATATAAATACCAGTAGTTCTCTTCTTTTGATGCAATGAAGTTAAGCTCACCCGTAAACATCGGCACAATACTTTGCACCGGGTCGACAATGTTGATCTTTAGCTTGGGTTTATAATCGAAGTTATCGATAACAACGTGAAAGGTATCTTCTTTAACCCAGTTAGTGGTCTCCAACACATTCACTGCTACATACGAGCTCACAATGTTTTGATAAACAGATTGGTCGCTGCCCAACTCATAGTCTATGCTCAGTGTATCGAAAGCTTTGGCCACAACATCTTCTTCAGCCCCGTTAGACGGAAACATAATATCCTGACGTGAACCAAAGAGTACGTATTTGTTTCCCAGGCTTTTTGAGATCTCCATGATCTTCAACAAATCGGCAGGCGACAACACCCCTCCTTTCACAAAGGCACGAATCAGATCACTTTTCTTTTTTGTCTCCATCGACTACACTAAAACTTCAATTCAAATTTACACAATATTAATAGTTTCGAGCTAAGAGCTATGAGCCTCGAGTCTTTTGCCCCGTGAAACAACTTCTTTAAGCAACACTCTCTACTTTAGCGAGGCTTTCTTTGATGATAAGCTGCACTTCGGGTTTGCAACTTCCGCAACCAAGGCCTGCGCCTGATGCCTGGCAAAGTTCGTTGAGTGTTTTACAGCCTCCGTCAATAAGTTTTTGAAGATTTCCTTTTCCTACCTGGTTGCATGAGCATACCAGTTTTCCAACAACAGGATCAGCCTTTTTGCCCGAACGCAATAATTGCATGCGTCGCTCAGAGAGTTCAATGTTGTCTTCAATAAGCATTTTGAATTCGGCAAACTCAGACTTGTCGCCTATCATGATGGCACCTACAAGCTTATCATCTTTGATAATGCATTTCTTATAGTAGCGTTTCGATTTATCGATAAAGAGAATCTCATCATAGCCTTCACTGTTCACTGGTATTTCAGGAATGCCGATGGAGCAAAGATCTAAATGAGAAAATTTCAGAATGTTCATCGGCACAGCACCTGTGTATCGGTTCTGCACATCGCCATTGATAAACTTTGCAGCAATGTCTGCCTGCTTTTCTGCAGCTGATGTAATGCCTAGCGTTTTGCCGTTATGTTCAGCAATTTCACCACAGGCAAAAATATCTGGATCATTAGTTTGCAGATAGTCGTTTACAATCATACCGCGGGCAGATTCAAGACCAGCTTCTTGTGCAAATTCAATGTTGGGTCTCGTACCAACAGCATACACTACGGCATCAGCTTCAATAATCTTACCGCTGCGAAGGCGTGCACTCAAACCATTTGGTTTTTTCTGTGAGCGATCTATTGTCTGGATCTGATCGTTGAGGTAAACATTAATATCAATTTCATCTACATAATCAAGGAGGAGTTGTCCGGCAAGGTTATCAATCTGGCGTTCCATTAAACGTCCACTCAGTTGCAGAATAGAAACGTTGATTTCCATCTCACGAAGCGAAGCTGCCAGTTCAAGGCCTAACAAACCACCACCAATAATTAAAACACTGCCGTTAGGGTTAAGATATTTTTTCAACGCATCAGCATCATAGCGCGTGCGCATGGTAAATACGCCGGGCAAATGTACCGGTGCATCTTTCGGTATGTTAGCACGACTACCGGTGGCAATGATCAGCTTATCATAGGTATGTTTCACTCCGTATTTATCCACAACAAATTTCTCCGTTCTGTTGATAGAGGTAATTTCATTTTCAAGGCTGAGTTGCACATTCAGTGATTCAAACTCACCTGCCTGAAATTTCTGAAGTCGCTCCCATGGCAATGTTTCATTAACATACTCAGGCAGCAATACGCGGTTGTAAAAAGGATCTTTCTCTTTCGAGAAAACCTGTATTTCATCTGCTGTATTTAAACTTCTATAGGTACAGATAAAGCGATATGCAGCAGCGCCAGCACCAATGATTACAATCTTCTCTGCAGGCTTTACAAATTTTCTTACCTGGATAGCGGCATACTTAAAGTCAGGCTCCTTAGAGATCGGATCAACCAACATGCTGGTAATGTTATTCGCACGACCCAGATCGTGATTAAGCATTCGTCCCCAATGCATGGGAAGAAATACAACGCCTTTTTTTATTTCATCAGTGACCTTGGCATTTACACGAACTTCTCCCCGTTCGTTTTCAACTACCACTACATCGCCATCTTTTATGTTGCGCACTAGCGCATCAATAGGATGTATTTCTAAAAAAGGTTTATCAATATGTTGTTTCAATTTATTCACCTTGCCCGTCTTGGTCATGGTGTGCCACTGATCACGAATTCTACCGGTGTTTAAAATAAGCGGATGATCTTGTGTGAGTGGCTCTGATTTATTTTCCGGGTTATCAAACGGAAAGAATCTTGCTTTCTTTGAAGGTGTGTAGAAATTATGATTGGTAAACAGCCTGGCTGTGCCAGCGTGTTCAGTTGAAGGTACTGGCCATTGAATAGAGCCGTCACGTTGCAAACGCTCATAGGTTAAGCCACTGATATCAATGTTTGTTCCTTTGGTTAAGCGCGCATGTTCAGCAAATATTTCTGCTGGCGATGTGAAGTCAAATCCACTAAAGCCCATAGCCTTTGCAAACCTGCAAAGAATCTCGGCATCAGCCAACGCTTCTCCAGGAGGTTCAACAACTTTAGCCAGGTGACCAATGCGACGCTCGGAGTTAGTCATCGTTCCTTCTTTTTCGAAGTGACCCGCTGCAGGCAATACAAGATCAGCGAAAGCCAATGTATCCGAACGATTGGAGATATCCTGTACAACAACAAAGCGCGCTTTCTTTAACGCAGCCTCTGCCCTTCTGGTGTCTGGTAAACTAACCATGGGGTTAGTGCAGATAATCCAGATAGCTTTAAGATCACCACGCTCAAGGGCTTCAACCATTTGTGTTGCTGTAAGGCCAGGCTTATCTGATATGGTAGTGCCACCCCAAAACTCTTCTACTTCTTTTCGATGTGCAGCATTATCAATAGTGCGATGTGATGCCAGCATGGTAGCAAGTCCACCGACCTCACGACCGCCCATAGCATTAGGCTGACCAGTAAGTGAAAACGGACCTGAACCCGGCTTACCAATATGACCTGTGATCAGGTTAAGGCTGATGAGCGCAATGTTTTTATTAACACCAATAACACTCTGGTTAAGACCCATCGCCCACAGTGTTAAGAATCCCTTAGCGGATGCAATGTAGGATGCCGCTAAATGAATTTCTTCTACAGGTATGTCACAGATGGCAGCAGCTTCTTCAACAGTAGTATTGAAGACTGATGTTTTGTATGCTTCAAAATTTTCGCTGTGGTTAGCAATGAATTCATAATCAACATCGCCATTTTCTATCAGTACTCTGGCAATGGCATTGTATGCGTAGATGTCTGTACCCGGCATGATTTGCAAATGCAAGTCGGCCATAGCACAGGTTTGTGTTTTACGCGGATCAATAACGATCAGCTTTACATCTGGATTATTTTGTTTGTGCGCTTCAATGCGTCTGAATAAAATGGGATGGCACCAGGCCGGGTTAGCACCGGTTATCAGAAAGCAATCGGCTAATTCAATATCTTCATAGCTTACTGGCACAGAGTCTTCACCCAACGTGCGGGTATACCCGGCAACAGCACTACTCATGCAAAGCCGTGAATTGGTATCGATGTTATTGGTTCCAATAAAACCTTTTACCAGTTTATTGGCGATATAATACTCTTCTGTTAAGCACTGACCTGAAACATAAAAGCCAACCGAGTTGGGGCCATGAACATCAATGATGGATTTGAATACAGCGGCTGCACGCTTCATGGCAACATTCCAGTCAACACGTTGCAGCGGATGATTCCGGCTCCAGCGCATTTCAGGATATAAAAGTCGATCACTCTTATCCTGCATGGCATAATGAAGATTCATGCCTTTAGAACATAGCATGCCCTTATTCACCGGATGGTCTTTATCACCTTCAACAGTGATATTATTCTTCCGGTCTTTCTTTACCACAATGCCACAGCCTACGCCACAATACGAGCAAGTCGACTTAAAACTACTTTCTGCCTTATGCATCACGTTACTCAATTTATACTCTCCTCTTACAGGTTACGTACTATTTACGTATAAAATTAAGTAATAAGATGATATTTTTACGTATTAATACGTAATTATTTTAAATAATCACTACTTAAAACGGTTGCAAAAGCCTAATCAGGGAGCATTTTGGGCAGATCAGGCTAAGTATGCTCCTCAAAAGTCATCCGGGGGCAGAGGCTGGTTAAATTTTGACGGCCTTTCGTGGTAATGTTTAATTTTACGGCTTACCGTTTTTTAGATTCCCAATAGCGCTTAAATGATCATAAAGAAATTAGCCGTTCCGCTTATTAATGAGAAGATTCTTCAACAAGCTGAACACTGTTACATTGCCACGGCTGGCATCTCTGAAGTTGCTTTCGATTTTATCAAAAACAGACTGTCACCCAAATGTAAAATTGATATTGTCACCGGTCTTGATTCACTAACCTCTCCTCAAGTACTCAGAAGAATCTGGCGTCATTATCAGGATAGAATAACCCTTAGACTTTATACACGCAACACCTTTCACGCCAACGTTTATATTTTTGATTTGCCCTTCCGCAAGGCTGTAGCGTTTACCGGTTCAGGTGAGTTCACGATGGAAGGATTAAAAGATCATGAAGAGATCTTCAAAAAAATAATTGATCCAAAAGAAATAGAAGCGCTCCTGTCATGGTACACCAGTTATTATGAGTTTGGTGAAACACTCACCGAAAATATGATTCAGGAATATGAATTGATCTATCCTGCACTGAAGCAACGTGAGATAGCATCACGTGCAGAGAAGAAACAATTCATGGAGCTTACCACGGCAGGCTTTAGTTGGGATTACTTCAAATTCAAGAATCAATATTTTAAGAAAGAAGATTATCTCACCTTCGGAAATGCAAAGGCCGCGCTTCAAACAGAAGCAGTTCATGCCGAACGCGTAGCTGTTAAGGATAAACTTCTTCAGCTTCATGAGTCACTGAAGAAACACATTTCTACTTTAAAGCTGCAAGAGAATACAAATGCAGAAGCTATTGTTAGCAGCCTTGATGTCTCTCACCATGCGACAAATAAAATACAGTCGATGTGGTTAGCGTATGGAAGACGTGCTGCTGAATTAAAGAAGTACGCTGACGACGCATTGCTTGCAAACTTCATGACCATGCAGGTAATTATCTTACCTAAAAACGTTGGGCTTTGGCTTGTGCCCGGTAAAGCAGGAACAGGAAAAGAAGATCGTGAGTTCTTTCGGGGTCAGATGCTGGATGCAGCTTACAGAACTACATTCTTTCAACTTCTTAGTTCATTAGGTACTGGGTATTGGATAGAAATAGTTGGAGAGCGTAAACCTGTAGAGTCATTTCAGAATGAAGAAGTTCTCTGGGAATTTACAAAGGGAGATCAGTGGCCATACTTTGATTTTATCATTGGTAAAAATTATTCGCCTGGAGATGCTGAGATCTGCAACGACAACGTCACGCCTACCATAACAAAAGAATTTGATAAGCTGATTTTGTTGTACAGGCACATGAAAGACAATTCAACTGATAGCAAGTAAATCAATGATCCATATAGTCTCACCACATATTGATGATGCCATTCTGAGCCTCGGTGGACTTGTTATGGATCTGATCAATAAAGATAAAAGCATACACATAACATATCTCTTTACTGTCTCTAACTGGACAAACCCAAATGCAATCAGTGGATTGACTTATCCTAAAGATGAAGCTACCATATCGCAACTAAGAAAAGAGGAAGAAAAATCTATCATAACTAAACTAAATTACACTTGTGATTTTTTTGACCTACATGATTTACCATTGCGATTTGGAAACAGGGCTGTAGATGAACAAACTATCTTTAACGAAGTAACAAAACGATTACAAACTACGATCACAAAAAATGATCTGGTCTTTTTTCCATTGGGATTAGATCATGCTGATCACATTATCACACACAAGATAGGTTTACAATTTATGGTAGCTGGCTACCAGGTAATTTTTTATGAAGATCTTCCGTATGCCGCACTCGGAAATTGCGATCATCAAAAGCA
Organism: Cyclobacteriaceae bacterium; assembly: GCA_035493595.1. GTDB lineage: Bacteria > Bacteroidota > Bacteroidia > Cytophagales > Cyclobacteriaceae > DATCRE01. Next base: position 10,676 of record DATJHZ010000508.1, read on the forward strand.
ACACAGTATTTTAAAGAAGCAAGGATTAGAACCTGTTATCGTTGATGTTGACATCCACAAAAAAATGGATTTGCTTAGACACTATGAGAGTCAGATGTCGCAGACCTGGTTAAATCATATTCGTAATTACTCGTATAGTGTAAAAGATAATCAGTATTATGAACGCTACTGGAAACCTGCAGATTTGAATATAAATTTTTAAAGAAGCTGTTTTACGCAAAGTTATGTTCCAGATTGAATGGGCAAATAAGGAATTAGCGAACAAGGAAATTCCTGTTACGGCAGAGCCTTCTGGTATTGATAAACATACACTTCAACGAATCCTTAATTTACGCTGGGAGGAACATTGCGTAGAGTGCGC
>DATJHZ010000509.1:0-2790 GCA_035493595.1 Cyclobacteriaceae bacterium
TCCCTGACAAAAAGCTCACAGATCTTACTATTCGCACAAAAAAGAGCCCTGTTAAACTACATAATTTAACTGTAAAGCAATTAAAATCTGTTTGGTGACGCACATGGTATTATATTTGTATTTCTTAAATAAGACACTATAACTTCATTCACTTCGTTAGCATTCTAAAATATATCCGATGAGAAATAACTACGTATACAAGGCGGCTCTTCTATTTTCATTTTTAATGATGCTATCAGTCTTCACCCATGCCCAGGGAAACAGCCGTGATGTTGTTTATCTAAAGAATGGAAGCATTATCAAGGGCACTATTGTAGAGATTATTCCAGGTGCCACGATAAAAATCAAAACTTCAGACGGAAGCATTTTTATCTATCCAATGGAGGATGTCTTACGAACTGAAAAAGAAGAATCATCATCATCAGAAAGACATAGACGAAATGCTGATGATGATAGAAGACCTGAACCCACAGAGCGTGTGCCATCTGAGTATGATCATACAGGTTACTTTATGATCTTTCGGGTAGGTCCAAGAATAAATAATATCATAAATAATTCCATCGATCTTAATGTCGGTTTCATTAATGGTATTCAGATGAATGAAGTTGTTTCGTTAGGTGTTGGTATTGAAACAACAAATTACTTTTTCTCAGCCGATCAGCCTACCAGTATCAGAATGACTCCCGTTTTTGTTGATGCAAGATTTTATGTTCCCAAGAAAAAAGTGAGACCCATGTTTAGCTTTCAATTTGGATATGCCATGGGCGGTAAAGTTCAAGCATCAACCCATCAGAACAACAACTGGTCAGATTTTTATCCGGCTACAGAGAAGGGTGGAATATTTATGGCTATCGGCGCAGGTATGCGTATACACGCCAATAAAACATTTTCATTCTTGTGGGATGGAGGAGTTTCGTTGCAATCATTTGATGGTTACAGCGACTCATCTATGACTACGATCAGAACCAGAACCGTTCCATCCATACGACTTAATCTCGGCTTGGGGATTAACATCGGAGGCGGAGGATCTGCTAAATAATAGCTGACTACTATTTTCGCTGCCCGATATAAAGCGCGCCTAATACTAACAATGTTCCGGTTAACGTATACAGCGTTAATGGTTCTTTTAGTAATAGGGCTGAGAAGATAAATCCAAAGATAGGACAGAGGTATAGCCATAGCGATGCGCGAACAGCATCAGTTTTTAATAAGCGCAACCAAAGTTGCACGGCCAGAATCGATACCATAAAAATGAGCCACGCCAGTGAAAGTCCAAAGCGTAAATCAAAATGACTTTCTTTCTGATGTAACAAATATGTAAACGGCAGGAGAAGAATGCCTCCGATTAACACCTGCCAGGCGTTGATGGTTGTGCGTGGTAATGTCCAGGGAATTGCAGCATAGTAAACTGCACCTACCGAATAAGTAATCATGCTAACACCAATCAATACAATGCCAAGCGGTGTCGCTGAACTTGTTTCGAGTAACGGGTATGCGGCGATGAATACTCCGGTTAAACCCAATGCAAGGCTTAGCCATTCGGTAATTTTTATCCGGCGCTTCATGCTTACAGCAGTAATCAGACTGATGAAGAGCGGGTTTAAGGCAATGGCCAGTGTAGTGATTCCGGGTGTTACAAATTTTAATGCTATTACAAACAAGCCCAGGTAGAGCGTAGTATTTAAGGCGCCAAAGATGGTAAGCTGTTTCCATTCCTGTCCTTGTGGTAAGCGATTGCGTTGAACAACATATACAAACCCAAGCATGATCCCCCCTGCAAGCAAAAAGCGAATAGAGAAGAATACCAATGGCTCGGCAGAAAATATACCAAACTTGCCAGCTACCGAAGCAGATGCCCAGAACATGGAGAATAGTAAACCGGTAATGATTGTTTGTATAGAGAATTTCGGCATGAAGTGAGTAAATACGTAAAGTTTAAAGGTGTGTTTTTTATGGCTGGGATGAAAGGATTTATTTGAAAAGCGTTTCGTTGGATTTACTCTATTTTAGAAAATCCTTAAATGGCAAATATCTTTTTAGTTGGTCAGTGATGTCTTCTTTTACATAGTATTGAATTCCTTTATTTCTTAGAGCCATGGTAAATTTACTCAAGTCACGATGACTGTAATTACTTTTGGTTAGTTTAAGCATTGTATTATCATCTTGATCAGTAGTATTAAGATAGAGTCTTTGATGAGTCTAGTATGTGCCATTGATTAAACTGGTAATGTTGCTTTTTGGCAGCCAAAATTTCTCCAGACAGTAGCATTTCAGAAACTTAAATTAATTCTTTACTTTGATTTAATGTTCGTTTACTATTGAATTATGAAACGTGTAGAATTGAGAACGATAAAAACTAAAAAGGACTATCAACAAGCTTTAGAAAGGCTTGAAGTAATTTTTGATGCTAAGAAGGGAACGCCTGAAGGAGATGAGTTAGATATATTAGGCACCTTGATTGATCATTATGAAAGTGAATATTTTTCAATTGAACTTCCAGATCCTATTGAAGCTATAAAATTCAGAGCGGAGCAATTGGATTATACCAGATCATTGGTACACTATGCTCTATAAACAAAGTTCTTAAGAAGAGAATTGAAACAAAAAAGACATCACCTCTCAGTAATGTCTTTCTTATAGAGTTTAGTATAAATCTTATTTGTGCGAAACCAGAATTGGAGTATTCGCTACCAACGTAACTAAGTCTTCGTCTACAACATTCTTCTTCTCATCAGCCATAACCACAAAGTTTTCATACAATGTGTCAAGCTCTGTTTTAGAAGGTGTGTA
>DATJHZ010000510.1:0-6092 GCA_035493595.1 Cyclobacteriaceae bacterium
GACGTAAAGTGCATCATTGGGACCATATTGGAGATAATCTTTTTTATCAAGACTTAGTTTGAACGATTGAGATTCGTAGTTGGGTCTTCTGAGTTGGTTGATATACCAGTCTGTATTCATATAACTTAAAACCATTATACGAACATCTGTTCTGAAACCTTCAACTTCCTGCAAATACCATAGTGGAAAAGTGTCATTATCACCACCTGTAAACAGAAGCGAGTTCGGCGCACAGCTTTGTAAAAGATTTCGCGCATTGTCCATTTGAAATGTTCTGCCACTTCGATTGTGATCGTCGAAATTTTGATAAGCCATCCATGCGGGTACAGCAAGACTGATAACAGGCAAGAGGTATAGTATTTTTTCATAACGCATACAGATGTTGCCGATGGCCATAATTCCAAGACCAATCCACACACAGTAGGCTATGAACGAACCAACATAAATATAGTCACGTTCGCGTGGCTCGTTAGGAGGTGAGTTAAGATAAAATGCAAGCACGGCGCCAGTGATAAGAAAGAAAATACAAACCACAAAAAAACCTTTCCTGTTTTTAGCATAGTGATAAAAGCCACCACATAGTCCAAGGATAAGTGGTATCATCCAGTATTGATTTCTGGCCTTAACAGGAACAGAGGCCTGCAAGCTATCCCATGGCTTCAGCCATGAACTGTATTGTATGTCATTTTCCCTTCCTGAAAAATTGAACAGGAAGTAGCGGAAATACATCTCACCCAATTGGAAACGAAACATATATTCGATGTTGTCAGAAAATTTTGGTCTTTCATTTTTATTCAAGCCAGTCCACTGCCGATAAACCTGTATGTTGTTATCATCATTGCTATAAATTCTTGGCAAGATTGTCTGGCGAGTCTTGTTATACTGATACTCTTGTGTTGTGCCCGCCACTTTATAAATAGCATTGTCTTTGTAATACATTTTGCTCTTCGTTGTCACACCTTCTATTTCGGCGTCGAAGTAAGGTCCGTATAATAATGGTGCAGCTCCGTACGACTCACGATTCATGTAAGCCCTGATGAGGGGAAGATTTTCAGGATTATTCTCGTCGATCGGTGGATTGTGGTTTGATCGTATGAATAACATAACATAAGGAACAAAACCTATAAGAAGAAATATACTGGCCCATGTATAAGACAATAACGTTTTATAGCGCTTCAGTAAGAAGACAAAAAGCGCGATCAGCAACAGACTGGCTATAAAGGCTCCTGAGTAAAAAGGGAAATGAAACGTATTGACAAAAAACAAATCAAATGAAAACATTAACTCAAAAAGACCAACAGCTACTACGCGATTGATCATCAAAACCATGATTAATCCCGATCCGACTGTTAGAAGAAAATTGGTGACTGTAACTGTTCTACTTTTAACATACCAGTAAAATGGTAGGATGGGCAGTGCGAGCAAGCACATGGGATGCACGCAATATGATAAACCTGTCAGATAAAAAATAAGAATAAGTCTTCGTGCCTGGCTGTTGCCTGAAAGATCTTTTCCCGTCACGATTAACCATACTAACAGCAGCAGGAAAAAAGAAGTAGCCGCATAACTCTCCGCCTCTACGGCTGAAAACCAAAAGGTATCTGAAAAAGTAAGGCACAAGCTTCCACACGAAGCAGAAAGTAAAAGAATCATATTTGCGGCTCTTCCCTGTGGCAGTGCAATCTTGTCTGCAAAAAAATAAATGAGATGAAAAACAAGATATACCGTTAGCGCAGAGAAGAAAGCGCTCATCAGGTTTATTGTCCATGCAACGTTTTTCACGTCATTCAATGCCAGCATGGAGAACATACGGGCGATTAGCAAAAACAGAGGACCGCCAGGAGAATGAGGAACCTGTAATTTATAAGCCGAAGCAATAAATTCAGAACAATCCCAAAGACTGGCCGTGGGTTCAAGAGTAATGATGTATGTGCCAAGAGCAATAGTGAAAATGACGAAGCCCCCAATGTGCTTCATGTAATTATTTCGGATCGATTGTAATAACCGTTTCAGGTCTGCACGTTGAATTCCAATGATGCCCACTAGCAATAGAAAAATACCAGTTAGAAGCAACGGCGGTGCTACCCAAAGCGTTAACACTCCAAAGCCGTACGCTGCAGGGTCAATGACCATACAGCTATAGGCGGCAAGAATGATTATAAAGGCGGTACAGAAACAGTAATAATCTTTTTTAGAAAACATAGTCCGGCTTAATTAGATGGTTGCAAGACTAGAAAATTGCGAGGTAGTACAGCGTTAATGAGTGTAAAGTAGTGTTAACGCAGTGTTAAACACTGTAAAAACTTTCGAGCGTAACATTGAAACTTGTATTTTCAATATCATGAAAAATAAGCATTTAAGGATAGTTATAATTTGGGGTACTGTTGTACTGACATGTCTTATTGTTGTTCAGCTCTACTGGTTTAGCAAGGCTTTTAATGTTGCAGAAAAGCAGTTTGATCACAGCGTACAGATGGCGCTTCAGAAAGTGGCCGACTCCATGTCGAACAAACATGAAATAAGGAAATTGGCATCTAACTTCTTTTTTGTTGATACGGAAAGTGATCTTGACAATGCTAAGCTTGACAGGTTGTTAAAGAAAGAATTTGACTTACGTGATCTTCATGTTGGCTACGAGTTAGGCATTTACCGTGCAGATGATGATACACTGGTATATGGAAATTACATAGCTGCCAGGAAAGAAAAACCGTCAGCCGAAAACTCCGGTCGAACCACTTATTATTCTGGCGATAAGAATTTTGCAGTCTACTTTCCAGACAAGAAAAGTTATGTTGCGGCCCAGCTAGATATCTGGATTTTTTCAAGCGTCGTGCTTTTACTTATGATGAGCTTTTTTGCCTATGCTATTGCTTCGTTGTTGCGTGAACGAAAATTCGCTGAGCTCAAAAGTGATTTCATCAACAACATGACACACGAATTCAAAACGCCTGTGACGAATATTAAAATAGCCGCAGAAATTCTGAATCAAAAGTATGGCGATCTGAATGGTTCGAAAGTATATCTCGATATACTACTAAAGGAAAACGAAAAACTCCGCTTGAAGATCGACGAAGTTTTATTGGGGTCTACACTGGAATTTAAAAAATACTCGTCGTTTACAACCATGGATGTTCACGAGTTGATCCATGAATGTGCAGACGCCTTCGATCTCAAAATACGCGAGCGAGAAGGAAATTTGAGTCTCGAGCTGAACGCAAAGAGTCAGTACATTTTGGGCGATCGTGAAATGCTGGCACAGGCCATCAATAATGTGATTGATAACGCAGAAAAATATTCACCTGATAAACCTCGCATTACAGTACGTACAACTGACAATAAAGGGAAGATAGAGATCATCATTATCGATGAAGGCATCGGTATTGCAAATGATTTGAAATCAAAAGTGTTTGAAAAATTCTACCGCGTAACAACCGGTGATCAGCACAGTGTAAAAGGTTTCGGCTTAGGTTTGAGTTTTGTAAAAACTGTTATTCGGAAACATCAGGGACGGGTGTTACTTCTTAGTAAATTGAACCAGGGCACAGAAGTTAGAATTATTCTACCGAAAGCATGACGAAGAACCCACAGATAATGCTCGTTGAGGATGATGAAAGCCTCGGATTCCTAATCAAAGATTCTTTAGAGGGTTTGGGTTGGAAAGTTTATTTATATGGTGACGGAGAAAAAGGTCTTTCGTCCTTTCACTCGAACAACTTTGATCTTTGTATTCTGGATGTCATGCTGCCACGCAAGGACGGCTTTGAACTAGCCCGCGACATTCGAAAATACGATCAGCATATTCCCATAATTTTCCTAACGGCCAAAAGCCAGACGCAAGACAGAATCCTGGGATTTCAAAGTGGCGCGGATGATTATGTTTGTAAACCTTTCAGCATTGAGGAATTCAAATATCGAATAGAAGCTGTTTTAAAAAGATCAGGAAGTTTGTCAGCGTCTACCGAACGCGTTGCACATTTGAGAGCGGGACTTTCAACCCTTGATATTCACAATCTCGTTTTAAATTCTAATGGCGAAGTGACACAACTCACCTATAAGGAAGGAAAACTTCTTGAAATGTTTTTCCGCCACCGCGATAAGCTGATCGAGCGCGAAGTTTTTTTAAAGACAATATGGGAAGAAGACGGCTTTTTTGTTGCCCGCAGTATGGATGTATTCATTTCCAGGTTACGAAAGTATTTGGTACTGGATACGAGACTTAAGATAGAGAACATAAGAGGGATAGGATATATCCTTAAAGAGTCTGGTTCATAACGAAGGGAGCTGTTTTTGAATCCCATAGGTTCTATGTGATTCTTGTGCTGAACGGTCCATGAAAAAACAAACGGTTCCAAATCCTGTTGACTACTCACCTTTGGTGTTCTTCACCAAATTATCATTTAAAAATAATATCTGACGAACCCTCAGGAGTAATTAGAACTAAATTAAGGTTCATAGCATCCTCTGAAATTAAACTGTTCTCTTTAAACACTTCTCATGAAAGAATTTTCAAAAAACTGCATATTGTTCATTGTGTATTTTTTAATACTGGGATGTAACAACAAAGAAACTGACAAAGCAAAAATTACAATTAAGAGCACCACGCAAGCGAGTGTCAATGTAAAAGTCAGTCTGTATTCTGCGTTAGACCAAGTTACTATTGGTGAATCCAAGACAGACTCCCTGGGTAATAGTTCATTTGAAGTGACATTACAAAAACCAATTTTTGCCATCATTCAAATAGGAAATAGGTATGCAGAAGTTTATCTCTCGCCAGGGTCCGATTTGCATATTGATGAGGTTGGTCAGGACTATAAAATACCGTTGAAGTTTTCGGGTATAGGAGCTGAGATAAATAATTATGTTTCCTGGGTTAATTCAACCGTGGAGAGAATCAAATGGGCCAAGGGCAGAGGTCTGGCCGAAATAGATTATGATGAATTTTTACATCGATTTGACTCTCTGAAAACCACCATTAATAGTTTTCATAAGAGTTACGTCGATTCTGTTGCACTTCCTGATGACATGGTAGCCATGCTTGATTATAAGAACAGAATTAAGTTTTTAGAAGTTGGACAAGAATTTAAGTTCTACAAGTTGAATAATTCGATTAGGGAAAAACTCGCAGCCCAAAAGAATGGACAAGAATATATGGAGGCGAAGGTTTCCAAAGAGTTTGAAAAATTAACAACTGAAATTCCATTTGATCCCACACTTTTAACGGATGGCTATGGAGACTATCAGGCACTTCTTAATTTCTACTGGCAGAATAAAGTTCGTCTACCTGTTTGGGAGGAACTTCTTATCTCCAATGCCTCAACAGATCTGGCCCCACTTAAGACTAATGCGCTGATAGAAAAAGGTAATTATCCTGAAGCAATCCGTGAATTCTTAATTGCATTTGACCTTCAGTATTGGCTGAGAGATTATGGCATTACACCTGAGATAGACTCGGTCTTTTCGCGTTTTAAAAAAAACTATCCGGCATCTGATTATTTGAAGGCATTAAACAAAGGATACAATGAATGGTTAGCTGTTGCTCCAGGTAAACCTGCTCCTGAATTTGAAGGCTATACAACGACGGGCAAAAAGGTATCAATCAAAGATCTAAAAGGAAAAGTAGTTTATATTGATATATGGGCAACGTGGTGTGGACCTTGTGTCGCGGAAATACCAGCGTCTAAGAAGTTACAGCAAGAATTTTCAAATGAAGTGAATGTTCAGTTTTTAAATATCTCGGTTGATAGCAAGCAGTCTGATTGGGAAAAATTTATAAAAGATGACCAAACGTGGAAAGGTCTTCATATAATCATAGAACCAGATAAAATCCAGTCGCTATACAAAACTTATAAACTATCTGGTGTTCCGGATTACATATTAATTGATCAATCAGGAAATATTGTTAGCATGAAAGCACCTCGTCCATCAGAGGAAAAAATTAAAACAGAGATAAGACGACTATTGACTAAACCATCTTAATCCAACAAAGTTTCAACCTGTAGAAATCAGTTACATCTGAAAACAACACGTTGGAGATTTAAAAGACTTAATTCTGAAATGTGGATTTGTTCGATTGAAGAAACAGTTAGTCTTTA
>DATJHZ010000511.1:0-17218 GCA_035493595.1 Cyclobacteriaceae bacterium
AGCATCCATTGTGACACCTCAACTTGCCAATGGTCTGTACTATTATCGATTATCAAACTCAAAAGGAGTCATCAAACAAGGCAGATTGTTCAAATCAGCACATCCAGACCGCTGATTTTGTACATTTTTATAAAGTCGAACGCCAATCTTATAAGAAAATGCAACTAGATTAGTATTCCTGAGTCACTTTTGTGCACATGGCCGTAGAAGGCTATGAATCACTAAACAGGATTATATGAAATTTACATCCACAGAAAAAATCATTGTTGCAACATTTGCGCTAGTATGTTTCGCGCTGCACTTTTTTGTTAACCTTTCAGGAGCTTATGGCTTTTTCAGAGACGAGCTTTACTATATAGCGTGCAGTGATCACCTGGCCTGGGGCTATGTTGATCAACCTCCGTTTTCATTATTCCTGCTTAAACTCAGCAGACTGATTTTCGGAGATAGCCTGGCTGCCATCCGCCTCATCCCCGCGTTGACACATTCATTAACCATTGTTTTAGCTGCTATGATTGTAAAGGAGATGAATGGAAAAGCTCTTGCTGTTTTCATTGCCTGTCTCACAATTATGGTGTCTATTATCCACCTGGGAATGAGCGCGATATACTCTATGAATTCTATTGATATTTTAATCTGGGCATTTTCATTTTACCTTATTCTAAGAATCATTAACACACAAGAAAACAGGTTGTGGATCTGGCTTGGTATTGTTCTTGGAATAGGATTACTCAATAAAATAAGCATTCTGTTTTTGGGTTCTGGTATTTTCGTTGGCTTTCTGCTGATGGATAGAAAATGGTTTGCTACACGCTGGCCATACATCGCCGGACTATTGGCATTCGTAATCTTTCTTCCGTATATCATCTGGAATCTGAATCATGATCTCGCGCATTTGGAATTTATTCACAATGCATCTGCGGGCAAATATTCTGGCCGCACCCGATTCGATTTTATCAAGGAACAATTACTTTATCTAAATCCGTTAAGCGCACCCATCTGGCTTACTGGAATTGTTGTTCTATTCTTTTACAAACCATTAGAAAAATTCAGGCTCCTTGGTTGGATCTTTCTTACAGCTTTCATCATTCTGATTGTTAACCGAACCAGTAAGGGTGAGTACCTCTCTCCTGCTTACATTATATTATTTGCTGCTGCTGGTGTTTTTATTGAGCAGGCATTTACAAAACCTGCACTCAAATGGATTACGTATTCTTATCTCTTTATACTTTTTATTTGTTCGATTTTATTGCTTCCTGTTGTTCTACCTATTCTTCCTGTTGAAGAATACATTCGTTACTCAGAGGCTATTGGCAACAAGCCCAGCTCAAGCGAAAACAAAGAGCTTTCTGAATTACCACAATTCTATGCCGACATGTTTGGTTGGAAAGAAAAGGTTCGTGATGTAGCCAAAGTGTACAACTCATTAAGTGATGAAGATAAAGCTCGCTGTACTATCTTTTCGAATAACTATGGACGCAATGGAGCTTTGGATTTCTTTGGCAAAGAATATGGATTACCTGAAACCATTGGTAATCACAACAACTACGTTATCTGGGGTCCGGGCAATCACACAGGAGACGTTATGATTATTCTAGGCGGTTCTATGGAAGATCACAAAAATGATTTTGAATCAATAACACTAGCAGGAGTCTCCGATTGCAAATACTGCATGCCGTATGAAAACCACGTCAATATTTTTATCTGCAGAGGATTGAAGTATAAGCTCACCGATATCTGGAAAGAGATCAAGCATTACGAATAAAAAAAGACTGAACCACTAAGACCCTAAGAGCACAAAGAATCACTAAGAAAATATAAATAAAAAACCTTCGTGAATCTTCGTGTCTTCCGTGCCTTGGTGGTTCAAAAAATAAGTTGAAAAATAATGTCATTATTACCATTCTATTAATTCACGCTACACAATTATCATTAGAAATAAGATTGCTTTAATTTTAAAGCCTATCTTACACTATGGATTCACGTCGTGATTTTCTCAAGAAGGCAGCCATGCTTGGTGGCGCTGCCGGCCTATCATCCATGTTGCCACCTTCTATACAGCGAGCGCTTGCCATTGATCCTGAAGCTGGCACAAGCTTTCTGGATGCTGAGCATGTAGTTATTCTCATGCAGGAGAATCGCTCGTTTGATCATTGCTTTGGTACACTTCAGGGTGTTCGTGGTTTCAATGATCCTCGTGCTATTCGGCTGCCTAATAATAATCCGGTTTGGCTGCAAACCAACGAAGCAGGAGAAACATATGCACCTTTCAGACTGAATATTAAAGATACGAAGGCAACATGGATGGGCTCATTGCCGCATAGCTGGACAGACCAGACTGATGCCCGCAACAATGGCCTATATGATAAATGGTTAACAGCTAAAAAATCTGGACACAAAGAGTATGCTTCAATGCCATTAACGTTGGGCTATTATAATCGCGAAGATTTGCCTTTCTATTATTCCCTGGCCGATGCTTTCACAATATGCGATCAGGCCTTCTGCTCATCACTTACGGGAACTACTCCCAATCGCCTTTTTCTCTGGACCGGAACCATACGCGATCGACAAGATGCGAATGCATCTGCACGGGTATTTAACGGTGATACAGACTATGATAAACCGGCTTACTGGAAAACATTTCCTGAACGATTAGAAGACAATAATATCTCCTGGAAGATCTATCAAAATGAAATTAGTGTTGGCGTTGGTTTTGATAGTGAAGAGGATGCATGGCTTTCAAATTTTACTGATAACCCTATTGAATGGTTCGCACAATATCATGTGAAATTTTCACAGCCCTACATTAAAAATCTCCCAAAAAAAATTGCATCAGCAGAGTCGGCCATCAGCGTGCTTGAAGACAAGCTCAAAAGTTTGTCTCCAAAGAACGCCCTATATCTGAAAACCAGACAGGAGTTGCATGAACGAAAAGCAGAACTTAAAACTCTACATGAAGAGAGAAAGAAACTAATAGCTAAACACTATCAGAAGTTAAGTGATACGGAAAAGAATCTTCATGCGAAAGCTTTTACCACTAACATTAATGATCTTGCCTATCACACATTAACAACACTTACTTACAAAGAAGGCGATGAAGAACGTGAAGTAAAAGTACCAAAGGGTGATGTTCTTTATCAGTTTCGTAGTGATGTTGATAATGGAAAGCTTCCAACGGTTTCATGGCTGGTTGCTCCTGAAAATTATTCTGATCATCCGGGTGCACCATGGTATGGCGCATGGTATGTATCCGAAGTAATGGATATCCTCACCAAGAATCCTGAAGTCTGGAAGAAAACAATATTCATACTTTGCTACGATGAGAACGATGGTTACTTTGATCACGTTCCACCTTTTGTTCCACCACATCCTAATCTGCCAGACCATGGATTGGTATCGAAGGGAATAGATACCAGCATTGAATATGTAATGCGCGAACATGAATTGAAAAGGAGACCTGAAGAACAGGTACGAGAAAGTTCTATCGGTCTTGGTTACCGCGTGCCTTTAATTATTGCATCACCCTGGAGTCGTGGTGGTGTTGTAAACTCACAGGTATTTGATCATACTTCCATACTCCAGTTTCTTGAAATTTTCACCAGTCATAAATCTGGTAAGAAGATAGAAGAAACAAACATCAGTGCGTGGCGTAGAACTATTTGTGGTGACCTTACTTCTGTATTCCAACCTTACAAGGGAGATAAGTTTCAACTTCCCTCCTTCCTTGCAAAGGATAAATTCATAACTGAAATTCATCAGGCCAAATTCAGGAAGCTTCCATCAACTTATAAAAGTTTATCAAAGGAAGAAATAGAACAGATTAACACAACCCCTGTCGAGTCAGAATATATGCCACAGCAGGAACGTGGCGTACGAAGAGCAAACGCACTACCTTATCAACTCTATGCTGAAGGTAAACTTACTGCAGATAAAACAGCGTTCGAGATAACACTTGAAGCCAGTAACAAATTCTTTGGAGAAAAAGCGGCAGGTTCGCCTTTTCATATATATAGAAAAAATATCAATCCAAGAGCCTACGCTGTAAAAGCTGGTGATCAACTAAGCGATAACTGGAAGATCAACACCTTTGAGCAAGGTCATTATCAACTGCAGGTTTATGGTCCCAATGGTTTCTTCCGATCATTTACAGGAAGTGGCAACGACCCCGCTCTCGATTCAAGATGTAATTACAATGATGTTGATTCGAAATTACCAGGCAACGTAGAAATAGTACTGACTAACCAGGATTCAAAGCCACTCAAGGTTTCTATTACTGACAATGCATACAAGTCAGGCAAGCAAACACATGCCATTGAAGCTGGTAAAAGTTTAACCGTTACACTTGATCTATCGAAGAATCTAGGTTGGTATGATTTCACAATCACTGTTGTTGGCGATGATCTCTTTATGAAACACTATACCGGTCGGGTTGAAACTGGCAAAAGCGGTTTTACCGATCCTGCCATGGGACATGCTATTTAGATCATAAAAAAAGCTTCATGTAATCGAAACCATGAAGCTTTTAATTTATATCAATTATAATTTATTCTAATTCTGATTTCTTAATGGCCAATCTGTAAAGCATCATCATCATCACTATAAAAAATAGTGTACCGAGAAATTGATAGCCACCATGACCTAGTATTTCAGTAAGACTATGTTCCAGGTTTACTTTTTCCAACGATTCATTAAAGAACACCGAGAGAATAGCAACGATCACACCCGTTATCGCTCCTCCTGCTATCAAACCTGTTGCAAACAAACTACCTCTTCCTAATTCATCATCTTCTTTCTTCTCATTTTTACGTTCAGCTCTCCAATCTACATAACCCTTAACAGCACCACCTGCAAAAATAGGAAGCGTTGTAGATAATGGTAAGTATAGACCAATTGCAAAAGCAAGTGCTTTGATACCGCAGAGTTCTAACGTTATGGCGATAAACACGCCTACAATTACATACTGCCAGTCAAGGTTGAAGGAAAGAATACCTTTTGCTAAAGTTGCCATTAATGTTGCTTGTGGTGCTGGATAACGATCACTTCCGATAGCATGTGTTAATCCTTGCGTAATCATTTCAGGTGTTGGCGTATCTAACACCTGAACAACTAATCCAATCACAACAGAAGAAACAATAGCACCAATAAACAAAGCAAGCTGCTGATACTTTGGTGTTGCACCAACTATATAACCTGTCTTTAAATCCTGTGATGTACCACCCGCATTCGATGCAGCGATACAGATCATTCCTCCAACAACTAGTGCCAATGGCTCAAACAATTTTCCTGACCAGCCCACACTCGTAAAGATGAGACATGTACCCATTAAAGTAGCAATAGTCATTCCTGAGATTGGATTGTTACTTGTACCAACTAAACCCACAATGCGGCTTGATACTGTTACAAAGAAGAAACCAAATACTACAATGAGAATGCCGATAAAAATCTTTTGTAAGATTCCATCACCCGGAATAATGGTAGATGGGAGAATTGCAATGAGTAACACTAAAGCAATACTTCCAATGATCACAACTTTGAAAGAGAGATCTCTATCTGTTCTCAATACTCCACCTTCATTCTTTTCTTTCATAGACCCAATGCTCTCGCGGAAAGAACTTACTATGGTTGGTATTGTTTTGATCAACGTGATAAAACCTCCGGCAGCAACAGCACCTGCACCAATCTGTCGTATATAAGCACGATAGATGGCATCGGCATAACTTCCAAAAGAATGCGTCGCTGGATCCCAGGCACCAGGCCCGCCAGCTTGACTGATGTCTGAGAGATATCCTAACTTTTGAAGTTGCAAGGCAATTGTATCAGCAGGAACTAGTGTTGTAAGCAATGGTATAAGCGCCCACCATGCTAAGACAGATCCTGCTACTAACACGCCAGAAATTCTTGGACCAATGATATAACCTACACCAAGATATTCAGGTGTGATCTCACCACGTGTTGCACCAGCCGGCCAGAATTTATTTACCTGACTTGTTACAATTGAAGGTACTTCTGCTATAACGTGAAATACTTTTTGAAGTACGGCATAACAAAAAGCAATGCCCATTCCTATAAAGGCTGTCTGTGCAAAGACACCACCTTTTTCGCCAGCTTGTAGTACAGAAGCGCATGCAGTTCCTTCCGGATAAGGTAACGTTCCATGCTCTTTAACAATTAATGACCGTCTTAGCGGAATCATCATGAGTGTGCCCAGCATCCCGCCGAAAGCAGCTAATATCAATATAGTGAGATAATCAAAATAACTCTCCCCTATACTGATTCCATCAGCACCTGGTGATAGAAATAAAAATCCTGGTAAGGTAAAAACAACTCCTGCTGCAATGGACTCACCGGCTGAGCCTGTAGTTTGAATAATATTGTTCTCAAGAATAGTTGTCTTTAGAAATTTCCGTCCCAGCGTAATGGCTATAACAGCAATAGGAATCGAAGCTGTAACCGTGAGACCCGCCTTCAGCGCCAGGTACACAGTAGAAGCTCCGAACATTACTCCAAAGAGACATCCAAAAAGAACAGATTTAAAAGTAAACTCCGCCAAATTCGCTTCAGGCGGAACATAAGGTTTGAAAATTTTAGGTACTTCCATTATTCTCAGTTTAGGTTTATGAGTTCTTCAGTAATAATTATAATTAATGGATATCACCCATTAATTTCTTAAGAGGCTTGTAAGCCAACAATACAATGAAGGCTGCAATAAGCATAACGATAGAGATTAACTGAAACAGATCAACCAGCAAATGCGGATTAGCAGCAACTGCATCTCTATCGAATTCACCTGCAAAAATTCCAGACGTAAGATTACCCAACGCGAGGGCCATAAAGAATACACCCATCATACGTCCTACCAAATGTTTTGGAGAAAGTTTAGTAACTGCACTAAGGCCAATTGGGTATAAACAAATCTCTCCAAATGTGTGCAGTAAATAAGTAGTTATAAGCCATGTAGGTAATGGCTGCTCTCCTCGCATGACAACAAATGATGCTCCTATCATGACAACATATCCAAGCCCCATGAATAATAAACCTAACACCAATTTAACAGGTGTTGCAGGGTTTAACTTTCGTTTTGCTAACCACACCCATAATACGGTAAACAATGGTACACAAACAACAATCCAGATGGAAGGCATGGCCTGCAACCATGAAGCTGGCATGGTAAACGCTTTACCCAAACTTAAATTAGTGTAGCGCTCTGCAAATAAATTCAATGATGAACCCTGCCCTTCATAACCAGCATAAAATATTGCAGTAATAACAAAAATTATACTTATGGCTATAACCTTGAGTTTCTCATCACGATTAAGTTTTTCAACTACCAGTATGTATATGAAATATATTGCAACACATAACGAAATAATATAAAGTGAAGCCTGAGCCAATATCACAGGGTTGATAGTGATGACTCTCGTTATTAACAGCGAAACAAAAAGTAGAATGAGCGCACCAACAATCCACAAGCCCGTGCGAATGTTATTATCACTTTTACCCTGAAGTAATTTATCAGAAAGTTTAGCTGGTACTAAACCTGCATTTCCTAAAGTATGTTCTGTCAACTTGTATTGAATCAAACCAATCACCATTCCGATACCTGCAGCAGCAAAGCCATAATGCCAGTTAATTTTTTGTCCGAGGTATCCACAAATTAATGGAGCTATTAATCCACCGATATTTATGCCCATATAAAAAATAGAGAACCCATTGTCTCTACGCACTTGCTCATCGGCTGAATATAATTCACCAACCATACTACTGATATTGGGTTTCAGTAAACCAGTGCCTACAACAATAAAGAAGAGACCTATAAAAAATGTTTCCGTGAAAGGAAACGCGAGACAGAAATGTCCAAGGGCAATGATACAACCTCCGTAGAATATTGATTTTCGTAAACCAAAGAATTTATCAGCAAGCCATCCACCGGGTAGTGCAAGTAAATAAACAAACATGGTGTATAGTCCATAGATAGCACCACCTGTTTTATCATTGAAACCCATTCCACCTTTATCAAGTGGAGCGACCATGAAAAGTAAAAGCAGGGCCCGCATTCCGTAGTAACTGAATCGCTCCCACATCTCTGTAAAAAATAGAGTTGCCAGGCCAATGGGGTGGCCAAAGAATGTTTTAGGTTTAGTCATGTGTTACAATTCCCGATTCAAAATTTTTAAAAGTATTGCTATATATCTGTTTTACCAAATTATAATTGGTTAACGGCTTAAATACAAAATACCATTTGCAATCGTTTGAAAGGCGTCAAAAGTAACATTTTTTGCTTTATATTTGCCTCACATTATTAACCAAACTGAGAGATGATAGAATCCGGAACGAGACCAGTCCGGGGCTCTGTTGTGCCACTGGGTATTGCCCATGGTCACGCCCACTGGAATCTGACAGCCCAACAACTTCAAGACATTGCCGTAAAATCTGAACTGGCAACTATTACAAACACCGGCGCCCTTGCTATTGACACAGGTGCTTTCACCGGGCGCTCACCAAAAGATAAATTCACCGTTCGTGATGCCATCACTGAAAAATCAGTATGGTGGAGTACCTTCAATATTCCATTCGATTCAGAAAAATTTGAAAAGCTATATCAGAAGATGATTGCTTACCTCAACGGTAAGGAATTTTATGTTCGTGATGTTTATGCCTGTGCTGATCCACGCTATCGTATGAATGTTAGAGTGATCACAGAACTAGCATGGTCTAATCTGTTTGTTCACAATATGTTTTTAAGACTTACAGAAGAAGAGTTGCGAAATTTTTCTCCTGAATGGTTAGTGATTAACATCCCCAGCTTTAAAGCAGACCCTGATGTAGATGGAACAAGGCAATCTAATTTTTCCATTCTTGATTTTACAAGAAAGATCATCCTCATTGGTGGAAGTGGCTATACTGGTGAAATCAAGAAAGGCATTTTCACTGCATTGAATTTTATTCTTCCACATCAGAAAGATGTTCTAGCTATGCATTGCTCTGCAAACACAGGCAAGCGTGGTGATACCGCTATATTCTTCGGATTATCAGGTACAGGTAAAACAACATTATCTGCAGATCCTAACAGACAACTTATTGGTGACGATGAACACGGCTGGACATCGGATGATGTTATCTTCAATTTTGAAGGAGGATGTTATGCCAAGACAATCGACTTGTCAGAAAGCAGAGAACCTGAAATATTCAACGCCATTAAAGAAGGTGCTTTGCTGGAGAATATCGTTTTCAAAAAAGATTCACTTGAAGTAGATTATACCAGCAAGGTAAAGACAGAGAACACCAGGGTAAGTTATCCTATACATTACATCCCCAACGTTGCAGTTCCCTCACTTGGACGAAATCCAAAAAACATTTTCTTCCTCACATGTGATGCGTACGGCGTACTACCTCCTATTTCCAAATTAACACCCGGACAAGCTGCCTTTCATTTTATATCAGGCTACACCGCTAAAGTTGCAGGCACAGAAGAAGGTGTAACAGAACCAACCATGACATTCTCGGCATGCTTTGGTGCACCGTTCATGCCGCTGCATCCTACCCGATATGCAGAGATGTTAAGCAAGAAAATGAAAGCCGCTAATGTAAATGTATGGCTTGTTAATACTGGCTGGTCTGGAGGCGGATATGGTATTGGTAAAAGAATGAGTCTCACTACTACCCGGGCACTAATAACTGCAGCACTAAATGGCGATTTGAATCACACAGATTATGAAAACCACGATGTGTTTGGCGTTGCCATGCCTAAGCATTGTAAAAATGTTGCAAACGAGGTTTTAAATCCACGTAATACCTGGTCAGATAAGGAAGCCTATGATCACACTGCTAACCATCTGGCCGATGCTTTTCTGAAGAATTTCGAACGGTTTGCTGAATATGCAAATCAGGAAATAATGGCCGGAGCGCCCCATATTCATGTTTAAGTAGCCTAAACTCTATAGTTCAAGAAGCCGATCTTTGTAAAAGGATCGGCTTTTTTAATGCTTCTGAACGATTGTACTTCACTCAACCCATTTGTTCACAATCTCTTAATTTTAATTAGTCAACTGAATATCTTATTTTTGCAACCCTATCATTTTGGAAAGTAATGCGAATAGTTTTGAAGCCTATCTTTTTGCTTTTCTCAGCACTGACATTAAGTCTGTCAACCTATGGCCAGATGGATCGGCTCTTCGCTCCATTTGATTGTCGCAGGCATGCTGAACTGGATATTGAAAAAACAGTAACCGATACTCTTTCTCAGGTTTCTATACAAGCTCTCCAGGTTGTTGAAGCTCCCACGCCCATCATTGAAATTGACACTGTTGATGCCTGGAAGAAATGGAAGACTGTTGAAAATTTCACCTATGGCAAAGATCGTGGCACGATGCCAATGATCGTTGAACTTAATGCACTTCACCCCTACTTCCGCGATCGTATTGTCGATCTTATTAATACTTGTGAAGCTCAAGGCATACACCTGGCTATCGTTGAAAGTTATCGTACGCACGCCAAGCAACACGAATATAAATCCATGGGCAAAAAGTATACGCGTTCTGGTGCGGGTAAATCCAAACATCAATATGGATTAGCAGTAGATGTAGTACCTATTGTCGATTCTATTGCCATGTGGGATGACAAGAATCTTTGGAAAAGAATTGGCATTGTTGGTGAGCATTTAGGACTACGTTGGGGTGGCCGTTGGAGAACACCTTATGATCCCGGTCACTTTGAGTGGACAGGTGGCATTTCAACATCTGAGCTTTCTGTCGGAAAACTTCCGCCCATCGTTAATAAAGATTCTTACCCTTGTATAGAAGAAGATGTCAGGCTACTGCGCAAGTATTGGAAAGAGTGGGAAGATGAAGTTCAAAAATCGTACGCGCGCAATTAACACATGAAAATTACTTTTCCCGAAAACTTTCATTTCGGTACCAGCACAGCTTCTTACCAGATTGAAACAGCCTTCGAACACGACTGGCAAGGCTTTAAAGCAAGAGATGGTTATATCTTTGACAGAACTACTGATCACGAACTCCGCTTTAAAGAAGATGCTGAAATCATAGCATCACTAGCTCCTAATTATCGCATGAGCCTGATGTGGAGTAAGCTCCAGCAAAGCCCTAATGCACCTTTAGATGCAACTGTTGTTGCTGATTACAAAGTCTTCCTTGATGATCTGAAAGCACGTGGCGTAAACATCATGATGGTGCTCCACCATTTTACCAATCCAATTTGGTTTGCTAAGCTGGGCAGTTGGGAGAAGGAAGAGAACATAGCGCTCTGGGTTGACTTCAGCAAAAAGGTGGTTGATGAATTTGGACATTATGTAACCTACTGGAATACTTTTAATGAGCCTAACGTATATGCCAGCTATGGCTGGATGACAGGTTTCTTTCCTCCATTCAAAATCAATCCTTATCTGGCCGGAAAAGCCGTTAAGAATATGGGTAAGGCTCATGATATTGTTTATGATTATATCAAATCAAAATACCCGAACATCCCGGTAGGCATTTCTCATAACACGGTAATCTTTCATCATGAAAACACACTTGGCTGGTTTCCTGCCAAGCTTAGCGACTGGTGGTTCATGGATTGGATACCCAAGCATTTTGAAAAGGTAGATTTTTTCGGAATGAGTTATTATGCCAGAGTACCGCATGACCCAATGCCGATAACTTACATCGACACACCTCATAAAATGAAAGCTTTAGGACGACCACATGATGATATGTGGGAGTATCATCCTGAAGGTTTGCGCACCTGCCTCGATCGATATTGGAGCAAATACAAAAAGCCTATCATCATTACCGAGAATGGAGTGTGCGATGCCAGTGATAACTTAAGGCAACGCGCCATTTACGATTATAGCAAAATCATATATGATGCCATTCAGGATGGTATCGACATCCGTGGATATTATTTCTGGAGCGCCTGGGATAACTTTGAATGGCACCTTGGTCCTGCCATGAAATTTGGTCTCTATGCCTGCGATCCTGATACGAAAGAACGTACTAAACGCCCCAGTGCCGACATCTTTTCAAAGCTGGCATATACCAAAACAATTGAACCTGAAACCGCTGTTATCGAAGCTGTTTTATAAGCTATTCAGCCTATCCTAAAGTAAGGTTTCTGTTTAATTTTCATGGCCTCCATCCGATTCGGCCGTCAAACTTCATTTTTTATCGTCAGGATCATTTTATAAATTCAGGGGCTAGTTGTTACTTGACTCTCGTTAAAAATCTTAAATCTGTTATATGAAAAACAAGATCATTATCATTGCTCTTTCCATGCTAATGGCACAAGTTGCCGTAGCTCAGGTTACTAAAAAAGTACTTGAGCTGCCTGAGTTCAGAAGCATATATGTTAACTCTAATTATACTGTTTACCTGAAGCAAACCAACAAACAAGAAGTTACAGTAGAGGCATTATCAGATATATTTCAGCTTAGTGATATTAAAGTAGAAAATGGAATACTGTTGATCAACATAGATCGCAAACCTGAAAATCCTAACAAAAGCATCTGGGCTAAAATTGATGACATCAAACTAAACCCAACCATGAAGCTCTATGTGAGTATGAAAAACATAAATGATCTGCAGGTAAACAGTGGTGGCAAAATCATTTCTGAAAACTCTATAGCAGGCGGCAATCTGAATCTTGCCGTTAATGGAAATGGCACAATGGATGTAGATATCAAAGGCGAAGTTGTAAAAGCTGAAGTTAGCGGATCTGGAACTATGATCATTAAAGGCTATGCTACTTCTATTGATGCCTCCCTTAGTGGATCTGGCAACCTGAAAGCTTTCGATTGTCCACTTGAAACCGCAAAAGTAAAAGTAAGCGGCAGCGGCCTTTGCGAAGTTAATGTGACCAGCAACATAGACGCAACGATACTTGGAAGCGGTCTTATTAAGCACAAAGGCAATACAAAAAATACAGTTAAGAAAATTTATGGCTCAGGAAGCATAGACAGGGCATATTAAAAATTCAACATAGGCCTTTTAAAAAATCCCCGCAACAGATTCTGTCGCGGGGATTTTTTGTTTCTGGAAGACTTACTTCTTAAATCAGGTTGTTCAAATCAGCTATACTTTACCCGATTTAAAAATAAGATTGTAAAATGCTTTATATCAAATATTTAGGGTAACTTCATAAGTCGATTTTAACAACCCAACAAATACCCTTTATGAATATACCCTCACAAATTATCTTATCCAGGATAAGACGTTTCATTTTCTATCCTCTCCTGCTGCTAATCTTTCTCTTCAATACGATGCAAGCACAGCAGGTTGTAGCTACCAGTTCATGGGGAACCAAGTTCTTACTTTACACTCCTCCCGGCTATAATCCGGCAACACCCGCGCCACTATTAGTTTACTTACATGGTGGTGGATCTATTGGAAATGACTTTACAATTCTAACAAAATCAAGTGCATCAGATAAAGCGCCACCATGGCTAATTGCCAATAACAAATGGCCAACGAGCAGACCTTTCATTGTGATATCTCCTCAGATGCATAGAAACAAATTGATCAAGAATAAGAATGATCAGGAGTGGAATATGGACACTGTGAATGAGATGATCAACTATGTTAAAACACAATTTAATATTGATGCCAACAAGTTATACTTTACAGGTATGAGCTTTGGCGGCGCAGGCTGCTGGACGTATGCTCAAACATATCCTGACAAGGTTGCAGCGTTCGTTCCCCTATCAGGAAAGACTGATCTTACAAAGGCCTGCCTGGTAAAAAATATTCCTGTATGGGTCTTTCACGGAGCGAATGACAAGCTTGTATTTACTTCGCATTCAGTAAACATGGTTAATGCTATTAATGCCTGCACACCTGCAGGAAAAGCTAAACCCTTTCTTAATCTGTTGAATGCAAAAGAACATGAAGGATGGAATGACGTGTGGGATGGAACAGATGGATACCTTGTGTTTGACTGGCTATTGAAATTTACAAAAAACAGTACCGTTAATGTTTCTCCCTATGTAACAGCCGGTGCTGATCTCAGGATCTTGCAACGAAGTACACCTCTAAGTCTTGCAGGTGAATACTTTGACACCGATGGTACAATCACCACTGTTAACTGGACTAAAATCAGTGGACCATCCATCACGCTTAGTAACACTAACACAAGCATGCTAACGCTTACCAACCTAGTTCCCGGTACATTTGAATTCGAATTAAGAGTAACCGATAATTCAGGTGCACAAAGCTTTGACAGAGTTATTGTTGAAATTGTTAGCAGTGTTGCGGCTACAGATGTTTCAGTTAATAACCTCGTATTGATGAACGGTGCTACAAATGCCGACATCGGTAATCTTAGTGAGGGAATGATTATAAACACAGCCAGCTTAGGTGTAACACAATTTAATGTAAGAGCCGAAGCAACGGCCACCACTACAAAGAGTATCAGGTTCAGAGTAAATACAGATCAGAATACACGTACTATCGGTACTGTTCCATTTCTAATTAAAAAACAAGCCACGTCAACAGAATGGATTATGGCCAACGGCACGTATAACATCTGTGCCACACCATACAAGAGTGGTAGTGCTAAGGGCAACCCGGGAATATCATTATGTTATAAGGTAACTGTAACAAGCACACCTGCTGCCCGAGTTGAAACCGAAGCATCTGCTTCTGATCTTACAAGTGAAAACTCTTTAGCTATTCAAGCATACCCTAGTCCTGCAAGAGATTACATTCATGTGCAAGGTGATTCAAAATGCAAATCACAAACAAATTTTGCAATCGTAAATTTAATGGGACAGGAAATTCAGCATGGCACATTATCACATGAAGAACTGCAAGGTGGAACTGATATCAGGTTTACCAACCCGAAGACTGGTATTCATTTTATTGTACTACGAAACCAAAATCTGAATCACAAAATTAAGTTTGAAATAGAATAAGGATTACTAAATCTGCATACATAAAAAGGTCAGTTAAAAGCTGACCTTTTTTTATGCATTAATTTTATAGCTTTGATGTCAAAAAAAATATTTATGATTTTATACCTTTTCCTTCTTGCATTTGGCATCAGGCTTATCAGTTTATTTATTTCCATCCGAAATGAGAAAAGATTAAAAATGGAGGGAGCAATAGAATATGGAAAAGCAAACTCCCTACTTCTTACTTTATCTCACATTGCATTTTATGCTTCATGTCTTTATGAAGGTCTTCATAACGATGCCAGAATAATAAATCTGACTTACTTCGGTATTGTTCTATTTGCATTCTCCATGGCTATGCTCTTTCTGGTTATTAAGCAACTTGGTGCAATATGGACTGTTAAGTTAATTATTGCCAAAGGTCATAAAGTCAACAAGTCATTGATCTTTAAATATATCAGGCATCCAAATTATTTTCTTAATGTAATACCAGAACTTGTAGCCATCGCTATGATCTGCCAGGCATGGACCGTACTAATGATAGGATTACCGATCTATCTGATACCACTTACTATCCGCATTGTTCAGGAAGAGAAAATAATGAAAGCAATGGTAAAGGACTACTAAGTCCTTTACTCCATAACTTCTCCCTTCGGCTTATTCGTTAGGAAGATCATACCAATAACAAAACAAACAGCGGCAACAATAATCGGATACCACAAACCTGCTATCGGGTCGCCTCCGGGATTAGAGTCACTCTTACTGGCTTCATATAAACTTGTTGCCAGTAATGGAGTAAGTCCGCCAAAGATTCCATTACCAATATGATATGGAAATGACATAGACGTATAGCGTATGCGTGTAGGGAATAATTCAACCAGAAATGCTGCGATAGGACCATAGACCATTGTTACATAAACTACCTGCACGAGAACAAGAATAATCATCGTCCAGAAAGAACCGTTGCCCAGAACAACATCTCTTTTAACCTCAGGCTCATCATGACTACCCAACACTTCCTTCGTAGTTTCAATCTGTTTACTTCCGTCAGTATAAACTCGTTGCTTGACAGTTGTCTTAGTCGAATCTGTAGTGCCTTCAGCCACCACAAACGTGCTTGAGATAGAGTACTCTGCACTCACCTCCTGCTTCAGACTTACATCAGAAAGTGAATACATCGTTCTATAAATTGGTCGGTACGAAACTACAGCCAATAGTAGCCCTATCATCATAATATACTTACGGCCAATACGATCAGATAACGATCCAAAGAAAATAAACAACGGTGTGCCTATAACCAATGCTACTGCTATGATATAATAAGATTGTACAAACTCAATACTACATGTCTTCTGGATAAACGATAGTGCATAAAATTGTCCGGTATACCAGACTACCCCTTGACCAGCCGTTGCTCCAAATAAAGTAATGAGCACCATCTTCAAATTCTCTTTGTTGCCAAAGCTTTCCTTGAGAGGATTCTTCGAGATTTTCCCTTCTGCTTTTAGCTTTGAAAACAATGGAGACTCCTCCATTTTCATACGGATATAAATAGAAACACCTACAAGAACCGCAGACAGAATAAAAGGAATTCTCCATCCCCATGAAGTAAATTCAGATACTCCCATGGATTGCCGTACTACCAGAATAACACCTATTGATACGAAGAGACCTAATGTAGCTGTAGTTTGAATAAAGCTGGTATAGAACCCTCGTTTTGCAGCTGGCGCATGCTCTGCTACATAAGTAGCTGCACCACCATATTCGCCTCCCAACGCCAGACCCTGTACTAATCGCAAAATTAAAACGAGTATTGGCGCGAACACTCCTATTTGAGCATAGCCGGGAATAAGGCCGATCGCAAATGTTGAGCCGCCCATCAAAATGAGCGTTACAAGAAATGTATATTTTCTTCCGACGAGATCTCCTAATCTGCCGAAGACTAATGCACCAAAAGGTCTTACAATAAACCCAGCTGCGAAAGTTGCTAACGTTGAAAGGAATGCTGCCGTAGGATTTGTCTTTGGAAAGAACTGCTGCGATAAAATTGTTGCAAGACTTCCAAAGATGTAAAAATCATACCACTCTATAAGGGTACCTACTGACGATGCTGTGATAACAGACCATAGTGTCCGTCGTTGTTCTTTTGTGATGGCTGTGCTCTCCATGAAATAAAAATTCTACCATTGAAATATAGATAGAAATCCTTGAATAGCAAAAATGACACTTATTCGTTAATGATGTTCATGATCCTCTCCTTCCTCGCTATGCTCATACCAATGTTCCTGAATTTCATGAAAAGTATTATGAAGCTTAGTCAGTGAATTAGCTATT
>DATJHZ010000512.1:0-22189 GCA_035493595.1 Cyclobacteriaceae bacterium
AGCCAAAATGAAAGAACTATTTCAGAATCAAAAAGTTATAAGAATATTCAGGCTGCTAAGACCGTGGCTAACCTTTTTGATCATTTTTTTGATTTTGAGGTATAGCGGTGCGCTTTCCAGTATTTCCGGATTTACCAGTTCAGCCCTGATGAAAACCGGTGCCATGGACATAGACCCGGACGACTCCAAAACAACTGATGAGAAGTTTGATTACAATTTCACTGTAAAGGATTTAGATGGCAACACCGTAGACTTTAATAAATTTAAAGGAAAGACTGTCTTCCTTAATCTTTGGGCTACCTGGTGTGGACCTTGTGTTGCTGAAATGCCATCTATTGAAAGCCTATATGGCAAGGTGGATAAGAGTAAGGTTGTGTTTGTGATTCTAAACTGGTTTGAGGACTCCAAAAAAGTTTCCAAGTTCATCAGCAATAAGAAATTTACATTTCCGGTATACCTGGTAAATGGAGATGTGCCATCACAACTCAACGTTCCATCTATACCGACTACATTTGTTATCTATCCTAACGGTACTATCAATACCAAGAAGACCGGCACAGCAAATTACGATACAGATAAGTTTAAACAGTTTTTGGAAGAGTTGAAGTAAATATCAACGTAAGTCCATCAATTCTTTTTTCACAAGCTCCATACCGGAGCTTGCTTTGTTTTCAATAAGTTTCAGGTAGGGAATATTCAACGCTATCTCTGGTAGTTTTGGATCAACTACATATTTTAATGCTTCATAGGGAACATAGTTAATTAAACCTGCAGCCGGATAAACTGAAAGTGAAGTGCCAACCACAAGAAAAATATCTGCCGTTGCTGCTATCTGTGCTGCCTTCTCCATGAGCGGAACCATCTCGCCAAACCACACAATGTTAGGACGAAGCTGCGAACCCTTTTCACACTTATCTCCAATGTTTAACTGCCAGCCATCAATGCGATAAATCAAACGTTGATCACTTGTACTACGCGATTCAAAAAGGCTTCCGTGAAGATGAATAATATCTGACGAGCCTGCTCTCTCATGCAAGTCGTCTACATTTTGAGTAACGACAGTAACGTTAAAGAACTCCTGTAACTCAGCCAGTATTTCATGACCCCGGTTAGGTTTGACCTCCAAGGCTCTCTTTCGACGTTGATTATAAAAATCCAGTACAAGCTCGGGGTTCTCATCCCATCCTTCTGGCGTTGCTACCTGGCGCACATCAAAGCCCTCCCACAATCCATCAGAGTCTCTAAAGGTTGGTATGCCGCTCTCAGCGCTGATGCCTGCTCCTGTAAGAACAACAAGTTTTTTCATTCGACTAAAATAGGGAAATAAAAAAAACCGGTTACCCGGTTTTTACTTTTTAGTTTTCTTTGCTGCTACAGTTTTCTTAGTTACCACTGCTTTCTTCGCTGCTGCTTTTTTCGGTGCAGCTTTCTTGGGAGCTACCTTTTTAGCGGCAATCTTTTTAGCTGGTGCTTTTTTAGGAGCTACTTTCTTCGCTGGTGCTGCGGCGGCTTTAGGTTCTTCTTTCTTTTTAAAGAAACCTCCTCTGCCTCTTTTCTCTGGTGCATTAGCAGCCAATGTTACGCACTCCTCATACGTTAACGATGCCGGCTCTTTTCCTTTCGGGATCTTGACATTCTTTTTCCCTGCTTTTATATAAGGACCAAACCGGCCATTCAATATCTGCATCTCTGCATCTTCCGGAAATGACTTGATCAACCTGTTGGCATCAGCATGTCGCTTCGTTTCAATCAATTCAATAGCGCGTGCTTCTACAATAGTATAAGGGTCGTCTGTCTTGGGAATTGAAACAAACTTTTTATCGTGAAGAAGGTATGGACCAAACCTGCCGATATTGGCAACGACTGGTTTATCTTCAAAAGTACCAACCTCGCGTGGCATCTTGAATAACTCCATAGCATCTGCCAATGTAACATTCTCAAGAAATTGTCCTGGTCTTAAACTGGCAAACTTAGGCTTCTCTCCTCCGTTATCATCGGGGTTCTCTCCTATCTGAACATACGCACCAAACTTACCAAGCTTGGCATAAACATTCTTACCTGTTTTTGGATCTGTTCCTAATTCGCGAGCCTTACCTACAGCAGATCGTTCAATCTTTTCAGTCTCCAGAACTTTAGAACGGAATGGCTTATAGAAATTATCAATCATCTTTTTCCATTCAAGCTTGCCATTGGCAATCTCATCAAACTCTTGTTCGATTTCTGAGGTGAAGGAAAAATCTGTGATATCCGGAAAATGATCTACAAGGAAATCATTAACGATCATCGCTGTGTTGGTAGGAAAAAGTTTATTCTTCTCCGCTCCTGTTATTTCTGAATCAACAGCTTTTTCTATTGCATTATCTTTCAGTGTGAATACATTAAACTTACGCTCAACACCTTCTCTTATTTCTTTAACTACATATCCACGCTTCTGGATTGTGGTAATGGTTGGCGCATAAGTTGACGGACGACCAATACCCAACTCTTCCAACTTCTTAACAAGACTCGCTTCCGTATATCGCGGTGGATGGCGTGAAAATATTTGCTTGGCAACTAACTGATCAAGTGTCAGAGCCTGACCGATTGTTAACGGAGGAAGAACTTTGCTGTTCTCTTCTTCATCTTCATCATCACCAGACTCCATGTAGACTTTTAGAAAGCCTTCGAATTTAATCACTTCACCAGAAGCAATCAGGTTTCGTGGGTTGGTTGATATGTCGATTGTAGCTGTTGTCTTTTCTAATTCAGCATCAGCCATTTGAGATGCTATGGCACGCTTCCAGATTAAGTCATATAAACGCCCACCATTTCTGTCCATGCCAGGGTCAGTCACAGAAAAATCTGTTGGTCTGATCGCCTCGTGAGCTTCTTGTGCACTATTTGATTTGGTTTTAAAATGACGGAGCTGATGGAATTCTTTTCCAAAAGCAGATTCAATCTGATTCTTCGCTCCGTTTCTCGCTTCGTCTGATAAGTTTACAGAGTCAGTACGCATGTAACTGATCTTACCAGCTTCATAAAGTTTCTGCGCTACGGCCATCGTCTGAATAACAGAGAAGCCAAGCTTACGCGCTGCCTCTTGTTGTAACGTTGACGTTGTAAACGGAGGTGCTGGTGAGCGTTTGGATGGCTTGGTCTGTAAGTCTTTAATTGAAAACTTCGCACCCTTGCATGACTCCAGAAACTCAAGAGCCTCTTCTTCTTTATCAAATCTCTCCGGAAGTTCAGCTACAAGTTGCTTACCCTTTCCAAGATCAAACAACGCATTTATTTTATAGGATGACTTAACTTTAAAGTCATTCACTTCGCGTTCTCTATCAACTATTAATCGAACAGAAACAGATTGAACTCTCCCCGCCGACAGACCTGTCTGAATTTTTTTCCACAAGATTGGTGACAGCTGATAGCCAACCAAACGATCAAGCACGCGACGTGCCTGCTGAGCATTTACCAGGTCAATATCAATTCCGCGTGGCGTTTCAATAGCATTAAGAATTGCCTTTTTGGTAATCTCTGTAAATACAATTCTTCTTGTTTTAGCGTCCGTCAGATCGAGCACTTCTTTTAAGTGCCATGAAATTGCTTCTCCCTCACGGTCCTCATCGGAAGCGAGGTAAACCATTTCGGCCTCCTCGGAAAGTTTTTTAAGCTTTTGAATGATATCCTTTTTACCCTCGCTAACCTCATAGGTGGGCTCATACCCATTTTCAATATCGATAGCATCACCACCTTTGGGCAAATCTCGAATATGCCCCATGCTTGAAGCGACCTTAAAATCCTTACCCAAATACCCTTCAATAGTCTTCGCTTTTGCCGGTGATTCTACTATTACTAAGTTTTTTGACATGTTATTTTGTTAAGTCGAGGGGCTCAAATATCTGTATTTTTTTAAAAAATCAAATTTTGCTGTTTAATATTGACCTGCAATTGCCATTATAACAGTCGAATTTACCAATCACTTATGCCGCTTCATTTATATCTTCTTCGTCATGCCCAAAGTGCTGAAAAACAGATAGGTCAGCCTGATAAGGAGAGAGATTTAACCTCACGGGGACTAAAAGATAGTCTTATTATTGGCGATTACTTAAAAAAACATTTTTTTCAAGTCGATCAGATCGTTTCCAGTACTGCTGCCCGGGCTTTGGAGACCTCAAGACTCATAATTAATGGTTTAAAAATAGATCCCGACAAAATTACGGAAGAGGATGAACTTTACGAGGCTTCAACGCGCACTTTCCTGGAAGTCATAAATAATTTTGACGACGGATTCCAGAATATATTATGTGTCGGCCACAATCCTGTGATCTCATACCTCGCCGAATACATTACAAAATCAGAAATTGGAAGTATGGAAACTGCCGGGCTTGCCATTATTAAACTGAACATTAAATCCTGGAAAGAGGTGAGTCAGGGAAATGGGGAGCTGATAACTTATATCTCTCCTGAATTGCTATCAGTTGAATAATTAAAGGGAGGGCATTGAAAAAAGATAGTACTAAAAAGTTCGATCCTAACGGACCGGGCATCCGGGATCACTTATTCGGACTTCCTTACACACCTGAGAATAGTGAACTCGTTATCGTACCAATACCCTGGGAAGCTACCGTTACCTATCACAGTGGAACAAGCAATGGCCCGGAAGCCATCCTTAAGGCCTCAATACAGATTGATCATGGTAATAAAGAAATCCCCAAAGCATGGGAATTCAGTTTATCCATGCTGCCCATATCTCAGAAAATTAAAAACGAGAGCAAGCGCGTAAGAGAGTTGATCATCAACTATGCTAAAGGAAAACTCACGCGAAAAACAGAATGGGTGGAAGATCCGGTACTCACCAAAATTAATGAAGCTTGTGAGAGCCTGAATGTTTATGTTAAATCAATTACACAACGATTATTAAGTGAAGGCAAAATAGTCGGCTTGCTGGGAGGCGATCACAGCACGCCTCTTGGCTTCATTCGAAGTTTGGCAGAGCGGTATTCTCAATTCGGAATTCTTCAAATAGATGCCCATGCCGACCTTCGTAAGGGCTATGAAGGGTTCACCTATTCGCATGCTTCTATTATGTATAACGCACTCAAGCTTTCCGCTGTTGAAAAGCTGGTGCAGGTAGGCATCCGTGATTATTGCGATGAAGAACTTAAACTCATCTCACAATCAAAAGGCAGGATTGTTACATTTTTCGATCAGGATCTGAAATCAGCTCAGTTCAAAGGAAAGAACTGGGATAAGATTTGCCAGGAGATAGTTGCTTCACTGCCCCAGCAAGTTTACATCAGCTTTGATATTGACGGACTTGATCCTAAACTTTGTCCCAATACCGGCACGCCGGTACCCGGTGGCATTCAATTCGATGAGGCTATTTACCTGATAAGAAAGATTGCAACATCAGGTCGTGAAATTATTGGCTTTGACCTGAACGAGGTTGCTCCTGGCCAGGATGACTGGGATGCCAATGTCGGTGCCCGGGTACTCCATCAATTGTGTCAATGGACAGCCGTCTCTAACAAGAAGTTAAAGCTTAACAGCTGATTTTAAATTATAACTCATTCTAAAACAAAGAAGCCCTCGATATAAGGGCTTCTTTGTTTTCTAGAAAGTAAACTTGCTTAGAAAGTCTGTCAGTTCTTCTTTAAGCGGGCGGGAGTTAACGATGCCCAGTGTTTTATTTAGTTCTTCATTTCGCATTACGCTCAACTCATGAAGTTTCAAATGCTGGTTGATGAAAATAAATTCAAGGTTAGGGATCAGCTCTTTCAAAATATCCACCACATCAAAGATCTTCACCGTGCGATCAACGAGGTTGTAAGTCCCTCCTGCCAGTTCCGCTGTAAGCAAATTGTTTAATGCCTTCGCCAGGAATTCAACATGAATGAAAGTTCTGGATTGTTTTCCATTACCCTGAATTGATACACGCTTATCAAAGTTGGCATCAAACACAAATTTGTTGATCACGGCATCAAACCTCATGCTCTTGCTGTAACCATAAGCATTGCCACAACGAAGAATGAAGGTATCCATTTTAGGAATCAGCCTTCTTACATGCTCTTCACCCCGAAGCTTGGAGATAGCATAAATTGTTTTAGGGTCAGTTGGTGTATTCTCATCCACCGGACCATCCGATGAACCATAAACACCTGTACTGCTGGTATAGATGAAGCGCTTTACTTTGCTTTCTTCTACAGCATAAACAAGCTCGGCAGTTCCCCAGTGATTAACCTGTTCATAGGCGTGGGCATCAGCGCTGGCAAAAGGAGTTGTAACCTTAGCCGCTAAGTGGTAAACCACGTCTATCCCTTCAAGAACTTTTCTGAGATTTCTGGAGTCAAGCAACTCTCCTTTAATGAAGGAAAGTTTTAAGTGCTTCTGTAAACGTAAGCCCAGGAAAACATTATAATTCATTCGGCTGAGGTTATCATAAACCACTACCTTTTCAACAGCCGGGTTAGAGATCAATAAACTAATTAATTCAGTGCCGATATAGCCGGCACCACCAGTGACAAGTACTTTCATTTTTATTATTTGCTAACTAATTCAGTATTAAGACCGCATTCTACTTTGTTCATGCCGAACCAGCGAGCTTCGCGTTCCTGCATTTCGGGGTCCAATTTACGAGTACAAGGTTCACAACCGATGCTGATATAACCTTTTTCTTCAAGAGGATGCTTGGGTAAATTAAATTCCTTCTGGTATTGCCAGATCATTTTAGAATTCCAGTCGAGCATGGGGTGAAACCGGATACAGTTGTGAGGGGCCGGTTGTTCAACCTTCATAGCAGCACGAACGGCGCTCTGGTCGGCACGCACGCCGTTAATCCAAACATCAAGTGAACGCAGGATGGCGTCCATGGGTGAGGTCTTATTCAGACTGCAGCAATGATCAGGATCTGAGGTGAACAACAGTCTGCCTTCAGGATCACGCTGCATATATTTAGGAACATCTGATTTTAAATCAAGAGTATTAAGTCCAAAAAGATCGGTGATATAATCTCTGAACTGAACTGTCTCAGGAAAATGATAACCGGTATTGATGAAATAGACAGGTATGGTTTTATCAATCCGACTTAGCATGTGCAGCAGCACCAGGCTATGCGATTGGAATGACGATGTGGTGAAAAGGGCCTTCCCTTCAGATTTGTACTGCCCCAGCTTACCCTTTATTTCTTCAAAATTCATGCAACTTATCGATTAATTAAAGCTATCTAACTACTTAATTATCAGTTTAGCATACTGATATTTTTAAATTATTACTTCAAATCTATATCTTACTATACCTAAAACCAAAACCAATTTTACCCTTGACTTACAAATATCGAGTACTTTTAGTTCTCCTATTGACCATACTTATTTTCTGCAGTCAGCTGTTATTTGGCCAGTCCAAAACTATTCAAAAGATTGTGAATATTAAGAATGCCATGTTGAAGGTTGAACTAAAATATCAGAAGGACAAGGATTGTCTTACTGGACCGGGCTCATTAGACATTGATGTTTCCGGAGGATCGGGCACTTACAATTATACATGGAAAGGACCCTCTGGTTTCGCTGCCTCTACTCAGGATATCTCAGGCCTTGCTTCCGGCACCTATACCCTGACGGTAGATGACGGCCATGATTGTAACATCTCCAAAAGTTGGGATGTTGCCACTACCTGTACATCTACATGCCCACTTACCTCCACTGCAACCATAACCAACGCAACGGCCTGTAATCTTGCCAACGGCTCTGTTAGCGTTACAATCAGTGGCGGCTCAGGAACATATACCTACACATGGTCAGATGCCAATTATAAAATACTGGCAAGCACTAAAAACCTGACTGCCAAACTTCCGGGATCTTATGTTCTGTTTGTTCAGGATCAGGCTGATAGCAAGTGTAGCAAGTACTTCTACTATACCATCAATTCAAACTTCAAACTTACAGGTTCAACTTCAAGCAATACAGCGTGTGCTCTTCCTTTTACCGGAAGCATAACAACTTCTGTAACTGGTGGTTCAGGTAATTATGCGTATGAATGGATCTATCCGAATGGCTCCAAAAAAACTGGCACCACTTCACCTAAAGCATTAACGGGAGGCTTATATCAATTAACACTGAAAGACAATACGTTAGGATGTACACTTCAGCAAAACTTTACAGTTGCTACTGACGCGACCGCTGTCTTAAATGTAGCATCAAAAGTAACAGCCACTACTGCCTGTGCTCCTGCCAATGGAGCTATTGATGTTACAGTAACAAAGGGTTCTGGTAACTACTTGTATACCTGGCTTAATCAAACTACAAATTTACCTGCGGGGTCGGGAGAAGATATTATAAACGGAGCGGCTGGCACATACTCAGTATTGGTATCAGACACCACTTCAAAATGTACAGCCTTTCAAACTATAGCTATCCCTGATCAGGTGCCTGCTTATCCAACTGTTGAACTGTCAGCGCTAGATAATGCCAATTGTTCAGCACCTTATAGCGGTGCCGTTAAAGCAGTCATAAAGGGATCCAACGGTCCCTTTTCTTATGCATGGAGTAATGCGAGTGGTGATTTCAAAAGCAATTTGGAAGAACTTACAGCTCTAGCTGAAGGAGACTACACTTTGAAACTTACCGATAACCAAACCGGATGTGAGGCTGTGGCAACTGCAATGGTGCATGACCAATCAGCACCTGGGCTTTCTGTTACCATTGACAATACTGCGGATGAGCGTTCATGCATTGCACCTGATGGCCAGATCCAAATTTCAATTAATGCTGATGGCGTACCTTACACAACGTCATGGTCAGGCCCTGACAATTTTAAATCGGCAGGAGAAGATTTGACAGGTTTACAGCCCGGCGACTACATACTAACGGTAAGCGTTATGTGCAATCGTGCCCCCGTTATTCAGACAGATGAAATTGCCTTAGATGGCAAGACCTCGGTGCAGCTCAACTTACTTGATTTTATTTCTGATGCCGATAATAATCTCGATCCATCCACAATAGAAATTATGCAGAAACCTTCAAGTGGTGCGAGTGCACAAATTGAGAACGGAGTACTTGCACTTAACTATTCTGGCATTTCATTCCGCGGCACGGATAAGGTTCAAATTAAAGCCTGCGATAAATTAAATGCATGTTCTCAAAACATGATCGCTATAGAAGTAGATACCAGAATTGTTGTATACAACGCCATAGCACCAAACAGTCCCGGCGATAATAAGTATATGCGAATCAACAATTTACCAGCTCAGAATAAAGTAGCAATCTATAATCGCTGGGGCGATGTTGTGTTTGAGGTTGACAACTATGATAACGATCAACGAAGGTTTAGCGGAACAACCAATCACGGAAAAGAGCTTCCGTCAGGAACATACTTTTATAAGATAGAACTGGATAACAATAGCAAACCCATTACCGGATACTTAGCCTTGAAAACCGAATGAGCCTGAGAAGCTAACCTGAAACCACAGATGCTTATGAAGAGAATTGTACTACTTATCTTAATGTTCGCATCAATTGTCGGTCGTGTTCATGCACAGATCGATCCGCTTTATGCTCAATATTTAAGCAACCCGTTGGTGATTAATCCGGCCTACACCGGGTTGAATAATAACTTTACCGCTTCTGTAGCCTACCGCAGACAATGGGCTGGTTATGAGGGGAATCCCACAACCTTAAATGCCAGTGCTCATTCGTCAATCTTCCAGCAGAAAATGGGTATTGGCTTCATCGCGGTTCAAGACAATATCGGTTCAAGTAAAAACACGGAAGTCAACTTAACATACGCTTATAAAATTGATCTCGGACAGAGTCGCCTGTCTTTCGGCTTGCAGGGCGGCATGGTAAATTATCGCTCGAACAGTGATAATCTAAATCCCTATGATCCGGGCAACTGGCAGGCAAATCAGAATATTACGAAACCCAATCTTGGTGCGGGAATGATACTAAGCAGTGATCGGTATTTTATAGGCATTTCATCTCCACGCATGTTACCCGAGAAGGCTTCTGTTGGAACCTCAAGCGTGAGTATCTACAAACAACATCTGTACGGAATGGCCGCATATATCTTCATATTATCTGAGCGGGTTAAGTTCAAGCCATCCGTTCTTGTGAAAGGTGTTCAGGGTGCTCCAATCTCTGCCGATTTGAATACATCATTTATCATCGACAATAAGTATACAGCAGGGTTATTCACAAGAAACATAAACACATACGGCTTATTATTGCAAGCCCGAATGGACCAGGGATACCGGTTTTCTTACATTTTTGAAGTTCCTTCCAATAAATCCGTTGGTGTGCGGTACCCTACCCATGAGGTCTGCCTTGGCGTAAGCCTGGCACTGCTTAAATCGCATCACAATTCTTTTTCCAATTTCTGACGTAAAATATAATTGGCTTTGTAAAAAGTCATTTGAACCTTTTACTAACATTGCTGTTTACCTTTAATGAATGAAAGTAAAAGTTTCGCGAAAAGAGCATTTTAACGCTGCACATCGTCTTTTTAACCCAGCATGGTCAGATGAACAGAATTTCAAAATATTCGGAAAATGTAGCAATCCGAATTACCACGGCCATAACTACGAATTAGTGGTAAGTGTCGTGGGCGAGCCTGATCCTCAGACGGGGTATGTTTTTGACATGAAAATATTGAGTGATCTCATTCGTGACAATGTTTTGCATAAGTTCGATCACAAAAATTTAAACCTGGATTCGGAGTACTTTAAAGAACTGAATCCATCAGCAGAAAATATTGCAGTAGTAATCTGGAATATACTGAGATCGAAAATTGATACTACTTTTGACCTGAAAATAACTTTATATGAGACAGAAAGAAATTTCGTTGAATATCCGGCCTCTTAATCAAGAGAGCAAAGAAAATGATGATGAGCTGGATGATCACATCGGTTCTTCTGCCGAAACACCGCTTCGTGCCGATGCATTTGACATGGATGATGAGGTGAAAATTGATAAAATTGAAACACATTTCCGTGAGATCATGACCATACTTGGCCTTGACCTGACGGATGACAGCCTGAGCGGAACTCCGCGCCGTGTTGCTAAAATGTATGTAAAAGAAGCCTTTAGTGGCCTCAACCCAAAGAACAGGCCCAACGCCCGACTTTTTGAGAACAAGTATAATTACGATCAGATGCTGGTTGAAAAGGAGATCACTTTCTTTTCACATTGCGAACATCATTTTGTACCCATTTATGGAAAAGCCCATGTTGCTTATTTCTCTTCGGGCAAAGTAATCGGGTTATCTAAAATCAATCGCATTGTTCAATACTTCGCAAAAAGGCCGCAAGTACAAGAACGCCTTACGGTTCAGATCGGTAAGGAATTGGAGAGAGTATTAAAAACTGAAGATGTGGGGGTTGTAATAGATGCCAATCACATGTGCGTTGCATCACGCGGCGTTGGCGATACTAACAGCAAGACCGGCACAGCTTATTTCTCCGGTAAATTCAAAGACGAGAATATAAAACGGGAGTTTCTGAATTATATTAACTCTAAGTAGTTGCGAGTTACGAGCTGTGAGTTGCGAGCCTATTGCTCTGGCAAAAAACATTAAATCTATATAGGTTCTGGAATTAGAGAATCCTTTAAAAAATCTGGAGAATTTAAAATCGAGCTACCAGCTCTGAATTACGAATTACCAAACTCGTAGCTCAAAACTGGTAGCTCGAAACTTTTATGAATAGCCTCATAATGAAGGAAATAGGATTTAATTTATCTATTTTAGCAAAGTGTAAATTCTACAACTTTGCACTTAATGGTCAGGGCCTAAAAGATTCTCTATGTCACTCGAGAAAGAACTTCATCAGCGAGAATTTCGAAATGAATTCCAGAAAGTTTTAATCAATATCATTCATACCAATAATTATCTGGTGAGTAAAATGAATGATGTTCTTAAACCATTCGACATAACCCGACAGCAATATAACGTACTTCGCATATTAAGAGGCCGGCATCCTGGCCACAGTACCGTACTTGAGATCAGGGAGCGCATGCTCGACAAAATGTCTGATGCCTCCCGAATTGTAGAACGACTTCGCCTTAAAGGATTGGCAAACCGTGAGTTTGGATCTAAAGATAAACGGAGCGTGGAAGTAACTATTACACAGGCGGGACTTACCTTACTTGAACAGATGGAAGACGACATCAATACGTTGGAGAAACTATTCAAGAATCTCAAACTTGAAGACGCCATTCTTTTGAACGAATCTCTTGATAAGATACGCGCAGAAAAATATTCCCGACAAAAGAAAAATTAGTAGTTTAGCGTCTCTTTAACATTAATATTATGGTATTCGATTTAGACATGATCAAAGCGGTTTATAAAGAACTGCCGGCCCGCATAGCGAAGGCTAGAAAAGTAGTGAACAAACCCTTAACTCTCTCTGAAAAAATTCTTTACTCTCACCTTCACAGCGAACAAGCTGTTGAGAATTTTGGACGTGGCAAGTCGTATGTTAACTTCTCGCCTGATCGTGTGGCCATGCAAGACGCTACGGCACAGATGGCATTGTTACAATTCATGTCTGCCGGTATTCCTAAAGTACGTGTACCATCTACCGTACACTGCGATCACCTGATCCTGGCTAAAGATGGTGCTAAGAAAGACCTTGCAGATTCAATCTCTGCCAGTGGCGAAGTATTCTCATTCCTTGAATCTGTATCAAACAAATTTGGTATTGGTTTCTGGAGACCCGGTGCTGGTATCATTCACCAAGTTGTAATTGAAAACTATGGTTTCCCGGGTGGTATGATGATCGGTACTGATTCTCACACCGTTAACGCAGGCGGCTTAGGCATGCTCGCGATTGGTGTTGGTGGTGCTGATGCCGTTGATGTTATGGCAGGTATGCCATGGGAATTGAAGTTCCCTAAATTGATCGGTGTAAAACTAACCGGAAAATTAAGCGGATGGACTTCTTCTAAAGATGTGATCTTAAAAGTAGCGGGTATCCTTACTGTGAAAGGTGGAACCGGTGCTATTGTTGAATATTTCGGCCCTGGTGCTGAATCACTTTCATGTACTGGTAAAGGTACCATCTGTAACATGGGTGCTGAAATTGGTGCAACAACATCAACGTTCGGTTACGATGAAAAGATGGCCGAGTACTTACGCGGCACAGGCCGCAAAGAGATTGCTGATCTTGCTGATAAAGTAAAAGAACACTTAACCGGCGATCCTGAAGTTTATGCTAATCCTTCAAAATATTTTGACGAGGTTATCGAAATTGATCTTGATACATTAGAGCCACACGTTAACGGTCCGTTCACACCAGACCGTGCTATTCCTATTTCTCAGTTTGCTGAAGAAGTTAAAAAGAATGGCTGGCCTAAACAGCTTGAAGTTGGTTTGATCGGTTCATGTACTAACTCTTCGTACGAAGATATTACACGTTCTGCATCATTAGCAAAACAAGCCGTTGACAAAAAGCTAAAAGCTAAAGCCGAATTTACTATCACACCAGGTTCTGAGAAAGTTCGCTACACAGTAGACCGTGATGGTTATCTGGGCATATTCGAAAAAATGGGTGGTGTGGTATTGGCTAATGCGTGTGGTCCTTGCATCGGCCAGTGGTCACGTCATACTAACGATCCTAATCGTGCTAACTCCATCATCACATCGTTTAACAGAAACTTTGCAAAACGTAATGATGGCAATCCAAATACACATGCTTTCGTTGCTTCACCAGAAATAACAACAGCATTTGCTATTGCAGGTGATCTGACTTTCAATCCGCTAAAAGATACATTGATCAACGAAGACGGACAGGCTGTACGTCTGGATGAACCTAAAGGTGATGAGTTCCCTCCAAATGGATTTGATGTTAAAGATCCAGGGTACCTCGCTCCTGCTAAAGATGGTAGCAAAGTTAATGTTGCTATCGATCCTAAGTCTAATCGCTTACAAGCCCTCGCTCCTTTCAAAGCATGGGATGGTAAGAACCTGATCGGCATGAAATTGCTTATCAAAGCAAAAGGAAAATGTACTACTGATCACATTTCAATGGCTGGCCCATGGTTACGCTTCCGCGGACATTTGGACAACATTGCAAACAACACCTTAACAGGAGCTCAGAATTTCTTCAACGAAAAAACTGATAGTGTTAAGAATCAACTTACGGGAGAATACGGACCAGTACCTGCAACACAACGTGCGTACAAAGCAGCTGGCATTCCTACTATAGTTGTTGGTGATCATAACTATGGCGAAGGTTCATCACGTGAGCACGCAGCTATGCAGCCACGTCACTTAGGTATCCGTGTTATCCTTGTGAAATCATTCGCTCGTATCCACGAAACTAACCTGAAGAAACAAGGTATGTTAGGTCTTACCTTCTCTAACGAAGCAGACTATGACAAATTCCAAGAAGATGATACTATCGATATCATTGACTTAGTAAACTTCGCTCCTGATAAGCAACTTACATTGGTGCTTAACCATAAAGATGGCAGCAAGGATACCATCAAAGTAAATCACACTTACAATGCAGGTCAGATCGAATGGTTTAAGGCAGGCTCTGCGCTAAACTTAATGGCGAAACAGATTACCAGTGCTAAAAATGTTGCGGCCAAGAAAGCAACAGCTGTTAAAAAAGTAGCTCCTAAGAAAGTTGTAGCGAAAGCAGCTCCTAAAAAAGCGGCGAAGAAAGCTGTTAAGAAAGTAGTAGCAAAGAAGACCGCCAAAAAAGCTGCGAAGAAAGTAGTAGCGAAGAAAGCGGTTAAGAAGGTTGCAAAAAAAGTAGTAGATAAAAAATCTGCTAAGAAGGCAGCGAAGAAAGTAGTTGCCAAAAAGGCGGTTAAAAAAGCAGCATCTAAGAAAACTGCTAAGAAGAAAAAGTAATAAGCATCGCCTTTAAAAATACGAAAGGCTACCTGAACAACGGGTAGCCTTTTTATTTCCACTCATGTTGATGCTCTTCACCAACATACGTTCTGAATGTGGGGCCGCACAACGTTCGGTTGTTAATCATGGTAAATCTTCTGTTATCCAATTTTAGTATGTCTGTTTAGAAGGTTTTAGGAAAATTTTGTTACCGGTTTGTGACCATGGCCATACCTGAAAAGAAGGATTTGTCCAATCCTTTAACAGTAAAACTATGTCACTTAAACTAAGAGAAAAAACACTCAACAATGGAGAAGTATCCTTGTACTTAGACATCTATCATTACAGAAAGCGATGGGATGAATTTCT
This sequence comes from Cyclobacteriaceae bacterium, assembly GCA_035493595.1. Classification (GTDB taxonomy): domain Bacteria; phylum Bacteroidota; class Bacteroidia; order Cytophagales; family Cyclobacteriaceae; genus DATCRE01. The sequence goes on from DATJHZ010000512.1 coordinate 15,181, forward strand.
GGAGATTCGCGTAAATCGAAGAAACCCTGCAACGAAGATTCCGAGAAGTATAAGTGTGCACTTGAAATCAGGGCCAAACGAGAGCACGAGTTACTTATGTCTGATCACGACTTGTAGATAAAAAAACAGAAGCAAAAGAATTTTATCGACTTCTTTGAAGAAGACATGAACAAGAAATCGCGCGGCACATTGCGTGCAGCCACTCTGTATCAGCTTAACGGTTTGCAAACGGCAAGCCCATACCAATTTTAATCATTACTCCTGAATGGCTAAAAAGAGTTTGAGCAATTTCTCCTTGAGTCGGTTAAAATTAATTCTGCTTTAAATGAACTAGTAAGAAGAAAATCATATCTCAGAATCCATGGCATGAAGTACCTCTTCATGAGCGCTTAAGTAGAGAAGAAACTTTTCACACAGCCTGGACAATAGAGCAATTACAGTTACTCGCTAATACGACTTGCAACATCAACCCGCAATACAAACAAGGCCTTTATGTTCTTAAACTAAAGGCTCCGAATGGAGAGTATGAAGAAGAGTAATGGCATATTTACTTTTCTCAACAAAAGACGAAAAACATTGAGTTTTTACCACTATCCGATCTTGCTGTTGAAATATTAAAAAATAGACAAACGCAAATCAAGGATGAGAAGGACAAGCCATATGTATTTCCGGATGTAAAGGAAACTCATCCTCGTCGGTCTCTCGTGCATTCAAGAGTCCAATATAATTTAAGGAAGTGGGCCAAAGCCGCTGGACTGGATCAGACAAAGATGAGTTTCCACACGGGAAGGCACAGCTTTGCAACCAATATGTTGGAGTCAAATGTTGAGATTTTCACGGTTTCAAAATTACTTGGCCACAGAAATGTGAAAACAACCTAGATCTATGCTCAAGTTCGTGACAGGATGAAACAGGCCGCAGTTAAATCGCTACCTAAAATTAGCTTTACTCCAATGGCCGGACATTAATCAACGTTAAGTATTTCAGACTAACCTTAATAAGAGGATGGTATATTCAGCCATTCTCATTAAAGCCTATTGATCAGCTTTCATTTGTTTCTTCATTGGAAATTCAAAACCAATTCGCATGCTCACAACATCACCATAAGGACTTTTATGTAATGGGTTATACAAATTAACCATAATGGCAGTGTAACCATTGACATGCTTCAGAAACTTGTAGTTCTTCTTTAAACCAACAAAAGCGCTCCACACCCATTGACGATGACCGGCATCCATTTGCGTTTGAGATGTCAATGGTGGCACATAAGTATTCATTGCTTCAAATTCAAAGCGAGGAAAGAATCCCTTGTATAAATTAACTTCTGAAAATAATCTTGGCCCAAATACTCTTCCACCTGCATGGAAAGAATGTCTGTGATCATCATAAGCTAAACGTTGATTCCAGCCAAGTCCACTATTCCATTTACCTGAGATTCGGTATCCTAAATAAGGACTGAAATCGAAGAGCAAATCATTTTTACGAAAAATCTGAAGACCAATGCCAGGAAGTAATCTTTCCTTTAATGGTTTGCCTGGCATTTCATTGGGATGCTTCTTGCCTGCTTCATTAAGACTTTGAAGGCTTGAATACTTCTCTTTGTATTTACCCATCTTATCCATGGCATTTTGAAGAACTTGCTCTCGTCCTGCGAAGTGATTAACCGCTTCCTTTTGAACTTGATTAACCGCTTCCTTTTTTAAAGCATCCTGGCTTTTAATTTTATCCAGTTCACCTTTATATTGATCCAACACCTTGACCTCTCCTTCAATTCCCTTTATGCCAGATAAGTCTCCGGCTCTATTCTCAATTGTCTTTGGCAGTTGCTTTACATCTGTGACGTCTTTGCCTCCCACAGTCTGCAAATTCTTAGCCTCACTCGTTGCTGATGAAATGTTTTTTGCCTCACCTGTTATGTCCTTCAATTCACCTCCTGCTTCAGGTAGTTTACTAAGCTCTGTGGTCTTGCCTAACGATTCAATATTTAGATTGCCAACCTTACCCAATGATGTCTCAGGTATATTCATGTTTTGAGGTAAATTGAGAGATGGTATTTTTAAGTTATCGGTTGGAAGTTTAAAACCATCAATATTCTTAGTTGCATCGCTTACTTTACTTTGAAGTTCAGGAGGAAGGTTAATTGATTTTAGTTTATTGGCTGATTCAGTTTTAAGAGATTGAATCTTATGCTCCGCATTGCTTACAGTTTTTTGACGAAGTTGATTAACACTATCTAGTTTATGAGTGTACTTCTCAGTTGGCAAATTTAGCGCCTTAAGACTGTCAACTTTAGCATTGAATTTATTTTCAATTCCATTAATTGAATTGAGCTGATGTTGAACAGATGATTGAATACTATCTGTTTTATAATGAAAAGATGTATTGATAGAATCAATTTTTGCAAGCTTACCTCGGTAAGCTCGTTTTAAACTATCTGTTGGAGTATTTAATTTTGACTCCAATGAATCAATTTTATTTAAGGGCTTTCGAAAAGTAAAATTATTGTCCTTTGAATATAAGCTATCAGTCTTTCTGGCCTGGGACCAAGCTGGTGAAGTGAGGGCACAAAAGAAGATTAGCAATACGATTCTCATGTAAACATTTCAGCTCACTCCTATTTTTCAAAACAAATCATTTGATTTGAGGTTCTCTCAAATTTTTATCCTTCAATAAATTGAGTACGATGTTGGCAGTTATAATAGCTGAATACGTTTTTGAGTCATCACCTTCAACAATATCCAAAGGAGTTAGGTACTCATTTTCGTGATTAGGTCCAAGATATCCAAAGAACACTATCTTTCCCCTAACCTGCTTTTTTTGCATTGAGTTTTCATCCAAAATTACAAACTGATCTTTATTCTTAGTGAACTTGATTTCATACTGATTATTAACCATGTAATTGTAAACGTTTTTCAATCCAAATTTATAATACAAGGTGATTAAAGTAGGAAAGGCTACAAATTGTCCGTCATTATTTTCAAATATCGGAACATATTTACTCATAACATTCTGATCGTCGATTACTCCTGAAAGGACACCATCACCAAGAATATTTTGTGTAAAGTAAGGATCAGACTTATGTACGATTGAATTTTGATCGATGAATGACGACATCACAATTTTGCCAGAATTGGCAATAGCAGAGGCCAGAACTGAATCACCATAAGCATCCTTCAATTCATCAAATTGAACGTCCAGTGCAATGACTCTAGGTTCTAAAGAATCAATTTTCCTTATATAATCACCAAGTTCTTTTCTTGAGTAATTTTTTATATTAAAAAAAACAATATTGTTATCAATACCAGGCTCTAGGGAAACATATTTTGCATACTCGCTTTTACAACTAAATGCAATCAGACTCACTAATACTAGCGTAATGAATACTAATATTTTTTTATTCCTATCTATGATTACGTTCATTACCATATTTCAATCTATTATTTGGGGGGTCATTTTTATATGGGGCAGTGTTGAGGTGATATTGCCATCTTAAAATTTGATCAGTGGTTGTATTAATCTTTCGATCCATTTCAAGAACGGCATTTCGAATCTTCAAATATTCATCATGATAAACAAATCTTTGGCCAATGGGGCCAATCTTTTCAGAAATTGATATCAGCATCCGACTAGATTGTGGCAGCTCCGAATTAACAGATATATGGGTATCCATTATTGAGGTAACTGTTTTAATTATTGCACTTGCACTTGTTGTAACCATGTATTCTTTGTCAACGCCCCTCAAGGGGTATTGAATGTTGAATCTATTAAAATCCTCGCTATTAGATCCAGAGTATATTGGCTTTCCATCCGTATAAAAATCCTGGGTATGGTCCGATTCTGCACGAACAGTTTCGGTGCCTATAACATCGCCATTCGAATTAACAATATTATATTGAGTTTCTGTAATAATTGTAAAATTAACGGTATAGTGAGTAATCTGACCGCCATCTTTGTCATTTTTTGTGCCATTGGTAAAAAAATGAGGAGTAACCTTAATGTTAGTTATCCCTTGTTTTTCAGAAACCCACTGTCTATTTCCATTTCCTTGGTTCCCTTCTCCATTTTTCGGCTCAGGATCGTCACCTTGTATTCTTGTTGCTAATCCAAACTTTGTCAATAAATTAAGTTCTGATTCATCTACCGGTTGCATTCCATCGGGATCAACAAATCTGATTGGATTATCAAATGCATAGTTATAAGGGCTCCATCTTCTGCTTGCATCTGTCAACGGATCGATAACTCCCCATCTAGCTATTTCAGGCTCATACATTCTAGCTCCATAATCCAACCATCCGAGGTTTAACTCATCTTGCATCTCTTTACCATTAAACAAGAAATTCTGTTTGGTTGAATTCTCCCTTGAGAAGGAGTTATAGGTCAAGCCGAACGGATAATAATCTTCTGACTGTATTATAGGTGATTTTACTTGGGCGACTTTAAAGTCATCGAAGTAGACCTCAACTGGTGTTTCTTCCTCATTGCTCAAGTAAATATAAACATACCCCGCTTCTGCTATGTCTATACTGGCCGTAAGCTGCTGATGTGATTTTCCGTCAGGGTTTAAGCTAGTAATTGTATTACCATCCTCCTGTGCTTCAGTAGTCACTTTTTTATAACCGCTCTTACTGCTAATAAAATTGAAGTCTTTATCAAATACCAAATAGTTCAGATATGCTTTCGGGCCTCCATGTGTATCATTTGCTTTCTCGTCTGCCAGATCGCCACCATGCGGAAAGGTGGAGGCATCACTTGAACCATAATGATTTCCATCAATTACTGTTCCTGCTGTCGCTGTTCCTGTGGCTATGCTTGTAACCAGCGACCTCACTGTTGAATTTACGTTACTGTTATTAAGGTCAACATATTTTGCATAAACCTCTAACGTTATCTTATCACCAGGCATTACCGATAATGATCTTATCAATCCTATCTTCTCTTTCGTCTGTCCATCCGTTGTAGTTCCACTAAGGCGCACAGCAAATGCTCCGTCAGCAGGTGGTGTCTGGTTGTTGTAGGTGTGATCAAATATCGCGGAGTTGATTCGTCTTGCTTTGTCGATGTTTAAAAAATTACTTTTTTCATTATCCAACGCTGCTGTCTCCAGTGTAGCTGTCTTTTCTTCCTGTTCTTCCTTACTTGTAAACGTTACTCGCACATTACCCAAATGATCTTTTAAATGATATTGATATTCGGGCTGCGAGCCTGTCATCACAACGCGTCCTTCTTCGTGGTTGATGAACTTCAAAGTATCGTTCTCATAAAAGAACTCTCCTAAGTAATCAGTTTTCTTTTTTAAGTTGTTGTCGACATCATAAACCTCTTGTCTGAGTTTTCTGCCGGTAGCATCGTAACTGTATTTTATATATTCACCGGTACTTTTTACTATTTTCTCTGGCAGGTTTAAGTGGTTATAGGTGATAACACTGTTACCATTGACAGTAGTCTCGCCGGTGATGCTTTTGTTTTTATCATAGTACATGTTGCCATTGGCACTATACAAATAATCATCATCAATATTTGCACCGTCAATAAATCCCTGCGTCTTTGTACCTGCTTCATTCACTTTTAACAGCTGGTTGCCCGTGTATGTATAGGTAAGGTTATCCATCTGTCCATAAGTGGTGATGCCAAGAAGAGCATCTATCCCGGTCTTGCCATTGCGATTGAGGAACTTGATATTGCCATTGAGGTCATAGCCTGATTTATTGTTGGCTTCATCCCATATCTTTTCATTAAACCTTCCGTTCTGCAAAGGATCAGCTGCATTGTAATACTTTGCTTCTACAAGTCTGTTCATCTGATCATATGTGTAACCATATGAATTGGCTTTGGAATCTGGTCCTTTCCAAAGTACCTCACTAATGTTCCCATTATATTGTGCGGCACCACCAAGAGTGGTCGGTGCATTGTAGTTCAGGCTCATGCTGAATAGATCGCTTGCTTCCGGTTCATCCATGTCATTTACATTGGTAAGCCAGCCACGTATATTATAACGATAATCAATGGATTGTTTAGCATCTGTAGCATCTGTATTTGTACTGTGAAGTTTTTTGTCGACCAATTGCCCCAGTTCATTATATTCGTTTTTAATGAGCACCACATCAGTAGACCCATTTACAGAATGCTTCACCCAGCTGAAACGACCTGTATGATCATATTCAAATGTTCGAGTAATGGTTTGTGGTGAACCCGATTTAATATTATGGGTGGTTTTTGTCTTGTGTACTTTGCCAACAAAATCATAAACACTTGTAGAGCGATCAACATCACCGCGAACATTATCGGCAACAGTTTGAACTATCAGGTATCTATTATCGTAATAGCTAATTCCCCATAAATACGTATTATCTCCTAAATTCTTTGTTTTTGTACCGGTAACTTTGCCTTTTACTTTGGGAAAACTATTTCCGTTTGCATCAAATTTATATTGTTCAGGGTACTCATCAGATTTATAATTGTATTGTGCGTCCGTAAGTATTCTAGTTGCAACATTGTCTTTGAAATCATAGTTATCAAAATATGCTACTGTCAAAACTTCAAAGACTCCAGGAAAATTAGTGGTTGAAAAAACCGTATTTGTATAGCCGTGATTGTTAGTATCACCATTATAGGTTTCGAAAATATTAGTAGTACTGATTAGGTCACTCATGGCCTGCTGATCAAGGGGGGCATCAGTAGCTCTAAGAGTATAGAGTCCGGTAATAATAGGTCTGTTGAATTCATCATATTTGGTAAAAGACCATTTTTTTGCTTTTCGCTGTTCCCCATCCTGCGTCATTACTAGCCTGTCTCTCAAATCGTAAACCATATAAACCCAATCTGCACCAGGCACTTTTTTGGCAATCATTCTATCACGAGCATCATATTTATATTGAAAAGTATTTTACAGCTCAAGGAGCGCAACCTTTTAACACGTTTACTTATGGACCGCAGACAAGCAGTCTGATAACACCGACTTCCATCAAGGTTAATGTTACAAACAGTCTTACTATTGAAGCGCCTGCTGGAG
>DATJHZ010000513.1:0-7476 GCA_035493595.1 Cyclobacteriaceae bacterium
GTGAACCAACAGTGGTATCTTGAATATGTAGAAGATGGTTGGTTTTATATTCGTAACCGTAACAGTGCTAAATGCCTTGAAGTAGCGGATGCGAGTACTGCAAATATTCAACAATGGGAAAAGAATGGTGGAACAAACCAACAATGGCGTTTTCTTCCCGTTGGTGCTCCGGTAGAGTTTGTTTCACCAGGTGCACCAGGTAATCTGATCGCCACAGCAAACGCAGAATCTATTCGACTAGACTGGTCTGCCAGCGAAGAGACTGACGTTGTTGGTTATACTATTTTTCGCTCGGAGTCGACAGGTGGGCCTTACATTACAATTGCACGCAACGTAAAATCAACATCATTTGTGGATAACACTACCAGTACTGGCGGCCAGTATTTTTATACAATCAAAGCGATCGATAACTCCTTGAACCGTTCCGTTTACTCTAACGAAGCTTCAGCAACAGCTACTGGTAACAATGACCTTGTGGCTCATCTGCAGTTTGACGGAAACACTCTGGATAGCACGATTAATTTAAATCACGGAGCATCATATGGAGGAACTGCTTCATTCGGTGTTGGTAAAGTTGGCTCGAAAGCAATAGCATTGAATGGTACAAATGCCTTCGTACAGCTGCCAGCCAATTTGGCAAATCAGCAGGAGATTACCATTGCAACGTGGGTCTACTGGAAAGGTGGTGCTGCATGGCAACGCATCTTCGATTTTGGTAACGACCAGGCTGAATACATGTTTTTAACACCGAGCTCTGGTTCTGAACTGCGTTTTGCCATTAAGAATAATGGCGCAGAGCAAACCTTGAGTGCTACCATGCTGCCTGTAAACAAATGGTCACACGTAACGATTACGCTAGGCGCATCTGGAGCAAGCATGTATGTCAATGGCAAACTGGTAGATGAATCCACTGCTTTCACAATAAGCCCACTAGATTTTAAGCCAATGTTGAACTATATCGGTCGTAGTCAATTTCCTGATCCATTGTTCAATGGATTAATTGATGATTTCCGGGTATACAACTATGCATTGTCACCCAGCGAAGTTGCCCAGATTTCAGAATCTCTAATTACTAATGTAGTTGATGCGGATCCTGTTAGGGAGTTGTCTTTATGGCCAGTGCCTGCCAATGATATTTTATATATAAATTACTCTACAGAACACAACAATGATTTGTCAACTCTTACAGTATTTAATACGAATGGTGGATTGGTAATGAGTAAAGATATTAAAGACACATATGATACAGAGCTTAACGTTTCAAACTTAGCATCTGGTTTCTATATCCTAAAATTGACTAATAGTGAAGAATCAATAATTAAAAAACTAATCATTACTCATTAACAATTGACGAATTACTAGCGGCCGATTTCTAATGATTATTGACTAATCACATAGCACTACTCTTTCTCCATTTGCCAGACTGAATGTAATAATATGCCATTGAGAACATGGAGATCCAGTAAACCCATTCGGAAATCCAGCCCCACTGTATGGATAAATTCCAATACTCTACAACGAAGTATACATAGAGGCAATACAACGAAATAGTCACACCTTCTATCGTGAGATTAACAACGGTATTGCCGGTACCTGCTACCGAGTTTAACCATACTGTTCCAACAGACATCAGCAGAAGTGCGAACGATACAATACGCATTACAGGTATGGCTTCCTGAACAAACTCAGGCTGCTGACCATAAAGCGTGAGAAACGTTTCGGGTATACAATTCAGGATTATAAAAACTCCAAGCGCAAAAGAAAAACTTAACTTGGTAATTCGCTTAATCAAAAATATTACTTCGTCTTCCCTACCCTGCCCGATAATGTTACTCACCATAGAATTTGCCGTTGATGCAAATGCCCACGCAAAAATTCCAAACATACCGAAGATGTTACGCATGGTATTTGAAATTGCCAGTGCTCTTTCTCCATGATGCTCAAGCAGAATATAGAAATACTCCCAGCTTACAATGCTAATAACATACTGTGCAATTAGTGGAGATGAACGAGTAAGAATAATTTTAACTGTCTCCATCTTAAACTTCAATCCCTCAACAAATGAAAATGCCAGATGAAGCTTTTTAACATGGATAACTAGGTAGATCATCAGCAACCCAAAAGACTCTGCCAGAATAGATGCATACGCAGCACCATTAAAACCCATGGGTTCAAAACCGAAATGGCCATAGATAAATGAATAGTCGAAGAAGATGTTTGCTATTGTTTCAGAAAGCGTGCCCCAGATAATAAGTCTTGTCTGATTTGTTCCCACTAACAAGGAGTTACTCAGTACATATAAATACAAAAGTGGCAGTCCCCATACGCGAATATGAATAAAGCCTATAACCTGATCTGCTATTGCAGCATTATGTATTACATGACTTAATATCAGCGGTGCTACTGTATAAGAAATGAAAATGCCGGTAAAGGCAAAGACAATAGCGATCCGTATTCCATGCGTAAAGAGCTGCCCTATTTCTTTTGGAAGCCCCTGACCTGCCCTTCTGGATATTAATGCCTGCAGACCGTTATTAAGTCCATTGCCAATGACTGCAAAAATTAAATAATACACACCCGTAATTCCGGCACTGGCTAGTTCTTGCTCGCCTAGTCCGCTAAGAAAGATTGTGTTGGTAATGAAATTGATCTGAGGCACCAGCATAGCCATGGATATAGGCAATGCCATACCCAGTATCTGACGATAGGTGGTCTCTACTTTTAATTGCATGGTGGTTGTGCTGGATTTTAGGCGCTCTTATTTAAAACGCCTTGCTATATGTTTGTTCATCAAAGCCAAGGGCCAATACTTTCCCGTCTTGCTCAATCAACGGGCGCTTGATGACACTTGTTTTGTCCTTCATTAACGAAATAGCTTCCGTTTGGTTCGTTACTTTATCTTTAACCTTATCTTCCAGCTGGCGCCAGGTTGTACCTTTCTTATTAACGAGACTCTCCCAGCCTACTTGCTTACTCCATTCCTTCAGCTTCGATTCTGAAATGCCTTTGGTTTTGTAATCATGAAATTCGAACTCAATGTTATTTTCTTTCAACCAGTCAAGGGCTTTCTTCACTGTATTGCAATTCTTGATTCCGTAAACAGTCATAGTGCTGAAATTTGGCGCAAGATAGTGATAGATTTCAGATTTATGATTTCAGATTTCGGATTGAACTTCCGTTCATCAGAAAAAATCAGTCATTAACAAATGAACGGCATTAGGTTTATTTAGATTGTAATTAGTATTCCTTTCATAAACTATAAGACTATCCCGGTTTTGAGTAATCAAATACAGACTGCTTCCACTTTTAGTCTGGATTTTTTCGATTGACCTTGAGTCTCTGCGAATACAAAAATTTGTCTCTATTGTTTTTGTTTTGGTCAAATTACCTTTTCCATGATCGCACTTGACCACGCTCATGTTTTCTTGTTGCGCTGGTGAAAGTCATGGTCTGTATTGCCCTCTATAAAAGTCTTTAAACTCTATTTAAGAAGCTGTACCCAACCCTTGCAGGTTGTTGTTTCCTTTATCGTTGCCTTGTAATAATATACACCAGCACTTAAACCTGCACCAAACCACGTGTTCTGATAATTCTGATCGAGAAAAACACGTTTCCCCCATCTGTTATAAATTTCAAGATTAACCTGACCTGGTGAATCAATTTCAAATCGATCATTTTTTTCATCATCATTGGGCGTTATAACATTGGGAATTTTAACAGTCACAACATCAACACTTCTTATATCCTGGTAAGAGCAATAAGTATTGCTGGCGCTAAAGACTACCGAGTAGTTACCATCCGCTGGATAATTGTGATCAAATTCTTTTTCAGTAGTTGTTGTTCCATCACCTAAATTCCAGGAATAATTGTAATCATCTTTTGAAGAATACCGGAATAACGTGGTAGGTCTGTTCCAGCAATCATAATGCTGTTCTATTTTAATTGTATACTTTGGACCTTTTATTACGTTTACGTTCACAGTATCTTTTGTTTCGCAGCCAACATTGTTTGTTGCTGTGAGATAATACAATGTTGAATCTGGTGGCGATACTAACGTCGCTGGTACTTGAGCAATGATGGTTTTGTCTTTATCAAACCATGTATAACTTGCTCCTCCACTTGCTGATAGTTCGTAACTGCTACTCGCGCAGATTGTTCCATCATCTACTACTTTTATATCATTTTCAAATACATAAACATTAACAGATGCAACATCGGTGCCTTCACATGTTTCATTATTGTAAGCCGTTAACGTAACATGATAAACACCTTGTTGCGTGTAGATATGTGTTATGGAGCTTTTGTCGGTTTTCTGAATGGTTGTTCCATCACCCATATCCCAGACATAATACTTGGCGCCATTACTCAGGTTTTGAAAAACAATAGACGCAGGATAGCATACAGTGTCAAGTCCCGGGTGATCAAGCTCAACAGAGTTTGTTTGAAGTGTTGCACGTAATGTTGCCAGATCGAATTTGAATACTGCATTGTTACATCCTGCACCATTTCTCGCGGCGTTTGTAGCATGACCAGCTGCAGCATTTACAGAGGGAAAATCAGAGTAACCACCACAGCCCGCACATACAGCATGATAAACAATTCCTTTTTTATCAAACCGACTCGTACCTCCATCAACATGTGTTACTGATGTGTTGCCTCCTAAAAAAGTACCATACAAAAATGCAGACGCATCGGTATCAAGTACCATGAGATAAAAATCATTACCTGTAGTTTGTTTCTGATATGCATCTGCTGAAACGGTAAGTCCGTTAGTATCACCACCAACAAAATTTCGTGTAATGCGAACTATCTGAGGTCCTTGTCGATAGGCGATTGTTGTTGTATTCAACGCCCCACCCCAGCCTGCTACAAAAATCTTGTTACAATCATTTACCAGAAATGCCGTTGGCGAAATATTTGGAGTTCTTCCACCAGAACCAAACACAGTTGATAAAAGAGAAGTATGAAGATCATGCGTTAGCTTGTGAATAAAATGTCCACCATTGCTTTGCGTAAAAACACCTGCTGTAACCGGATAGCTTCCCTGGGTTTGACCAAGTACATAAATCTCCTGTTGAGTGTTAATGTCTACAAAGTAAACCTGATCGTATGATGTAGTACCAAGATACGTGGCGTTGAGTATGGTTTGACCATCTGCTGAAAGTTGAGCAACCCACCCATCAATATCTGAACCTTTGGTTGTCTTATATCCATTTATTCCTTCAAAATTAGTACTGGTTGTTCCTCCTGCTACAAAAATAGTGTTACTGCTATCAAGCTTTATAGAGTAAGCAGCGTCTGTTGCACTTCCACCCAGGTATCGGCTCCAGATTACCCCTGATAAATCTGGTCTAAGTTTTACAACAACAGCATCGTGTGTTCCGCCATGAAACGTTACAATCTTACCAGGAAAATTTGTTGATGTAGTGTTTGAAGCGATGTAAATATTATCATTCTTATCTGTAATAATATCACCCCGAAACTGATCACCATAGTTTTTACACAACGGGCTCTCTACTCTATTATTTGTATCGAATTGACCAGATACGAAATTGATTCCGTCATTACTGGTTCCTCCCAAATATGTTGAGCCTGTCAGCTTGCTGCCATTTGCGTTTAGTTTTGCAATAAATAGATCAGACCCATTGTTGTAAGGCTCTTCATCAAAAGGTTCAAATGGTGTACCTCCTGCCAGCACCGAACCGTTGGTTACAGGAAAATTTGTAGAACTTGTAACACCCATCACCAATAGCTCGCCAGCATGATTTACTACGAGGCTTTGAGGTGTTTCAACAGCACTACCACCGAGATAGGTGGCATAAATTAATTTCTGTCCGGACGAATCATACTTCATAATACCAATGTCCCACGTACCGCCACGAAAAGAACTTTGATACGAGCCAAGACTTACGGGATAACCCGTGCCAAGTACAATACCACCAGAGTATGCATTTCCATAATCATCATACGTAGCAGTATAGCCCCAATTATCAGCAACAGATCCTGAATAAGCAGAGAATATAATGAGTGGATCGATGACAAGTGTAAGCGCAGAATCTGGTCGCTCGTTGAAATTAAAAGTCACTTTGTTCCCTTTCAACTTATACGTGCATGATACTTCTTTCTGAGCTTTGCCATCGAGTTGATAGGCATACGGTTTCATTTCAGTTAGTTCGCCTAGCTTTGTTTTCAAATGAAGATTTCCATCTTTTAATTTAAGACTATCGAGACCATTGTAAAGCATCTCGATGTTTTTGAGATGATGGCTGCCTGCGACAATAATTAAATCGTACTTGATTGTTGAGCCGCGGGCATAGAGCTTAAGATCAACACCTTCATACAGGTTATGCAATACAACTGTTTCAAATGCTTTTGCGCCCTGTGCCCATGATGCAGGATCATTACCAATGAAATAATTATAGATAGTGCTTGATGCCGAGACTCCTTCAGCCGAAATGGTTGTATGTGCATTCAGGAATTTCACTTCGAATGCATGGGCTTGCTGAACTGTATCTTCCTGTTGAATGAAATCTTCTTTTGTGAAAACACTTCCCGAAGAGAGTTCGCGATGAATGTGTGGTGATGTATAAAATGAATATAGTAATCGTGAAGATTCTATATAAAGTTTTCCTCCTGGTATTTCAGCAACATAAAGAACCTGCGAAGGCCACTGACCTTTGTTCTCAATAAATCCTGTTCCCGGTGCGGCAGAAGATTTTACTATTGTAATTGAATAAAAAATAAAAAACACACTCAGTCGGAAAGAGCATGTTGATAAACGAAAAGAATTACACAGCCCCATAAATGAAACGAATTGAGCGATACAACGCTAAATAACGTTACGAATGAGAAAGTATATATGTACACTAAGAGAAAATAGGTGTATACACTATTCAGTGCGGTAAAATTTTACGAGTTACTTCTGTGAGTCTTCTTTGAGATTAAAAAAAACTTAAAGTGACAACGTCGTGTGTTTAAGATTTCTGTTTAGTTATTATTTTCTATTTCTCCAATTCATTATTTCATCTGCTTTGAAGTAAGCAGGATCTTCAACTTTGTGTGGCCTAACTCAAGAAGAAATACTTTTAAATACTTGATACTTTAAAATCGACAGAAATATGTTCTCCGTTTATCATTTCTATTTGGTACAGGGATCAGAATTTTCAATTCTATTATTACAGCAACTGACCACCCTGTTCCGACTTAAGGTCGGAACGGTCCCTCCTGAATCAGGAGGGAAATGGAGTAGTGGACGTCGTTGTTGTTTGATATTCTTGCCAAAAAAATAGTAAATTATTCATCTGAATTGTTGTTTAATTCTTCAGATGATTGCGAGTAACAGGTAGATCTATAATTGAAATAGTTTATCACCTCACAATTTCCCTCCTGATTCAGGAGGGACCGTTCCGACCTTAAGTCGGAACAGGGTGGTCAGTTGCTGTAATAATAGAATTGAAAATTCTGATCCCTGTACCA
>DATJHZ010000514.1:0-6563 GCA_035493595.1 Cyclobacteriaceae bacterium
GAAATAACTGGCTATACTACATATTCGTCAGCAACAGCATCAGGCAACTGGAATCAAAGTTTTGGCAACGTTGAATGGAACTGTGTACTTCAATCTACCAGAATGAAAATGAATGGATTGCTTCAGAATATCACTGGCAACTTTTCAGTTATAAATACTGGTAGTAGTCTTCTTGAGTTGTCAACCAATCAGGCCTTGACCATTAACATAGCTGGAGATATGACTATAACAAATAACTCAATAGTCTATTTTTCGACAGCACCGACTTCAGGAAATAGCATAGAATCACTTCAGATAAATATTGGTGGGAACTTTAGCTATTCTTCCACTAATCCGGCAGGATCAGAAACAAATGAGAAAAAGAAAACAACATTAAACATCAATGGAAATTTCTATATGAATGCGCCGGGTGGAAAACTCATCGTCAGTCTGAAAGATAGTAATACCATTTCCGGTGAAGGAACAACATTTAATATTGCAGGAAATTTTAATCTTGTTGCCGGGGAAATCTTTTGTAATGACGTAGGCACAGAAGTAGGATATTTCAATTTTATCGGAACCAATGCCGTTCACACTTTTCAAAATACGGGTAGTATAAATGGTGCAATTAGTTATAGCGTAGCTAAAACTAATACCTTACACCTGATTGAAGAAGCGGCTCTTAGTGGTGGTACAAATAGTTCCTTCACACTTGGTGAAACTACAGGTGGCGCGACTTTAATTGTTGAATCTCTGGATTCTTCCGGCGCAATTCAACAAGGCAGTAAAGGAGGAAACATTCGTGCAGGCAACAGCGCACATAGAACGTACAATGCAAATTCTACAATCATCTACAAAGGGCAAGCGGCTCAATTTATTGGTAACGGTCAGCCCGGAACAACGGATGCTGGCACAGCTACTAAATCTTTAATAACCATTGTTGACAATAGTTACGGAGTAAGTTTAAACAGCACTACAACTACTGTTACAGTAGCAGGAGAATTTCGTCTTAGCCATGGAGACTTATCAATCGTAAATAATTCTTTCACCGTAAACGGAGATCTTAATCTTGATGGCGGAAACATCAATATGAATACATCAACAGGTAAGGGTGCAAAAACATTAACTGTAAAATCTGTTATAAATTTATCAGGTGGACAAATAAATCTGCTTAGCGGTAATGCTAATGGTGAAAATGCTACGCTGGCAATCAATGGAGATGTTACAGGTACAAAATACTTTACCTTTACTGGTCCTAATTGCAGAGTTACTATTGGAGGAACTTCTCCCTTACAATTCAGTCGCACATTTCCCATTGATCATCCTGCGAAACTTGAACAGCTAACCATAAATCGGAATGGTGCAACACTGATTGTGCCTCAGAATTTAAACATTGGAAACGAAGCAAATACTACGAGTGGTCTTACACTTGCCGGTGGTGATCTTCAAATGAAAGGCGATCTTACTGTTGATGTCAACTTAAAATTAACATCAGGCACGCTTTACTTTCAAGATCACACGCTCGAACTAAAGCGCGCTATTACCTGTACAGAGCAAACCTCGCCTACTCCATCCGGATATCTTTCTGGTAATGAGAATTCGATATTAAAAGTAACAGGATCTTATAGTAACTCCTCGGCACTCAATACAATGTTATTTTCACCTCTGGGAAATACGTTGGGAACGATGATCATTAATCGAACAGTTCTTCAGAATCTTCCACATGTTACGTTGAAGAATTCGTTGCAAATAGTTCACACTTTATCTCTCATGAATGGAAAACTCCATAACCCTTCAGGACTTACTATGGCAAGTAATTCAACTCTGATTCGAACGAATAATTCAGCTTTATATGATGGGAGTGTTGCCCCACTTGGAGGTCCCTATAAAGTTCAGTATTCAAATGGCAATTCAACAACACCAACTAAACTTGTTACTGGTATAGAATTAAAGGGCTTGCTGAGTAATCTTGAAAACAGATTTAGCGATACGTTAAAACTTTCCACCATAGCTACAATATCTGATACCTTAATGATTGCTTCAGGAACATGGTTGTCAGGAATAAACAATATCAAATCGAAAGTTTTGTTGAACAAATCCATTTTCGTGGCGCCTGATACATTAATACTCGCCGGTAATTTTATAAACGATGGCACATATTATAACAACAATGGCCTGGTTTCATTTAATGGCACGTCTGTTATCACTGGAACAGTAAAACCTGTTTTCAATACAATAGAGATTTCCGGAATACTGAGTAGTCCTGCTAATTTCAATTTGGAGTTGCGCGGTGATTTCATTAATAACGGAATTTTTAATCACGCGAATGGTACAGTGCTTTTTGCCGGTACAACCTCACAGAAGATAAGTGGAGCATCTAAAACTGAATTTCAAAACATAAACCTTACCAATTCGTCAACAAGTCCTTCGCTGTTTATTGAATCAGACTGCGATCTCTTTGGCGTATTAACATTAGCTGCGAATACAACAATGGATGCTGATGGTTCAACTGGAGAAGGTAATTTAACACTTAGGTCAACAAACGATTCTCCAAGTGCTGATGCTTCTATAGCTGAACTTCCATCAGGTGCGGCAATTCTTGGCGACGTAACTGTACAACGCTATGTAAGTGGTGAAGGAAGAATCTATCGTTATTTATCATCACCTGTTAACAGTGTAACTGTTGCTGATTGGATGGATGATTTTCCAGTAACTGGAAAATTTAAAGATCCAAGCACATCAACGCAATGGCCAGCTATGTATGGCTACCCCATCAATAGCAAGAGTACAACCTTGTACTATTATGATGAAATGAAATCCAATTACGTTGCATATCCATTCGAAGATAAGCTTTCAAAAGAAAGCATCTTAGAACCAGGAAGAGGTTATACGGCATTCATGCGGCAATGTGCTGAACCCATCCTAATTGATGTTAGGGGTCAAGTTAATCAAGGACAAATACAATTACCTGTCACTTACACTTCAGATACTTCACGTTACATCGGATGGAATTTGATTGGCAATCCATATCCAAGCTCTATCAGTTGGGAAGCTGACGGTTCAACAGGATGGACAAAAGAAAATGTAGCTAAAACTATAGCTATCCGGGATAATGGTCTTGGTGCTTTTAAATATTGGGATGGGACCGGAATCCCTAACGACATACAAGAGGGTGTCATTGCTTCTGGTCAGGCTTTTTGGATTCGTACTACCGGAGCTAAACCAAAACTTATCGCGAGAGAAGGTATTAAATCACAAGGCAATTCATCTTACTTTCGAAAAAGTCAGCCAGTGGCACTTACCATTGAACTCAAGCAGAATGAAAAAAGTGACATGGCTTACGTTAAATTAAGATCCGAGGCACGCGAAGGGCTTGATGATTACGATGCTGTTAAACTAGACAATAGCTTCTTTGATATTGCAACGTTATCGACCGACTCAATTGCGTTGGCCATTAATGCCATGCCACAATTTTTATGTACTCAAGGCATAGACATAAAACTAACTGATTTAAGTGATGGAAATTATACTATGAAGTTTTCGTTTACTGAAGACACGCTAAACACGCACATTAAACTTCATGATAACTATACAAACACAAGCTATTCTTTGTATTGGGATAAGCCTTTTACCTTTACAGCAAGTAAAAATGTTGTACGTGACGCCGTCCGATTCACACTATTCCTCTCTAATGACAATATTCCAGAACCATTTGTCACTTCAGAAAGTATTTGTGCTTCAGAAAACATCTTGACTGTTACGAATACCAATCTCAAGACGAATTACAGTGTCTGGCTCTCTTCAGGAGAAAAAATATCAAACGACATAAATGGATTGGATCACGATACTCTCCACATTCCAATAGAAACGAGTCTATTAAAATCAGGAGTAAATCAGATTTACCTAAGGTCTGAAGATTTATGTCAAGTCAGCACTTCACCATTCGAGTTAAAATATTCAAATCCGGTGATAGATTCAGTTTCAACAAATTATAGCTGTCTTGAAGGACCTGTGACATTATCTATTTACTCTGATTCTATAAACTACACTTACAATTGGTATACAGAGAAAGATTCATCAACTCCAATTGCAAGTAGTCAACATTTCACAACACCAATTTTAAATGAAAGTAAAACATACTATGCTTCTATTACCGAGCCTTCAGGTTGCGAAAGTAAACGGGTTGAAGCTGTCGCTAAGATTGTAAAGTATGAAAAGCCAGTTATACGAGTAGAAGGAAACGTGATGATTACAAACTATTCAAATCATGTTCAATGGTATTTCAATGATGTTCTGATACCTGGCGCAGATTCATCAAGGATTATAATCAATGAAACCGGAATGTATTCAATGCATACTGAAGTAGATGGCTGTACTGCCAAAACTGAAATGCCATTCATTGTTACCGGTAATGATTCATTTATTTCTGAATTTAATATTTATCCTAATCCTTTTACTGATTTTTTATCCATTGAATTACCCAAAAACATTAAGATTATTAAACAGATTTTTATTTATAATAGCAAAGGCGCTGAGATTGATATCCAAAATCATCAGCATGAAAACAAAGTGTATTTCAATACCTCCAAACTTCCAGTCGGATTGTATGTGATACGATTAACGACTGAAGAAAATAATTCTACGATTTGTAAAGTTCTGAAAGCTAATTAGTCAAATAAAAAAAGCCTGCGACAATTCATCGCAGGCTTTTTTATGATGCTTAAGAAATTTATTTCGGTGTTCCCACCAACTCCACATTCAATTCAAAAATATCTTCAATTGCTTTATCACCCAGGTTTTCGAAGAAACTACCAGAATGAAATTTGATATCGAACTTTGTGCGATCTACAAGTATTTTTGCTTTCGCTGTTATCTGATCTTTGTTAAACTGAACCGTAGCGGGAAATTCAATTTCATTAGTTATGCCTTTAATAGTTAGATTTCCTTTTATGGTATATTGATCACCCGCAGAAGGAGTAACTTTTGTTATTGCGAAATTAGCCTTTGGAAATTTTTCCGCAGAGAAAAAATCATCAGACTTTAAGTGACCTTCAAGCCTGGCATTTGCTTCAGCATCTTTTATAGAAGTAATATCAATTACAAAAGAACCGCCGGTTATTTTATTTGCTTTAGCTGTTAATGTACCGTCTGCAATGTTAATGGTACCAGTATGCGAACCTGTAACTTTTTTACCAACCCAGGTTAGTTTGCTTTTCTGTCCGTCAATTTTGTATTCACCATCTTTAAATGTGAATGACATAACCAACGTTGCAACCGCAGCTAATACTAAAAGATAATGTTTCATAAGTGTCTTGATTTAAGATTAGTTATTTATGAAACTAAAGAACGATCATTTTTAATATTAGATGCAGGCATTTCGACCAATGACTCAATCTTCTCGACTTATCTGCATATTTTATTCTTTTTTAACAAATCATTAACAAGTATATTTAATGAACCTAAATTTGTTCGTATGAAATCTTTCTACTTCATAATCTTCTTGCTCCTCTTAGCTGCCTGCCAGTCTCAACCTGCCAGCTCTACTAATGAACTCTCAACTCAAATCAACCTGGATGAGATTACCATTACTCAACTAGGACAAGGTTATAAAGAAAAGAAGTATACCATTGCTGATGTTGTGAACGCCTACCTTCAGCGCATTGATGCCATTGATAAAAAGGGTCCAGCACTTAATTCTATTATTTATCTAAATCCTAATGTGTTAAAGCAAGCTGAAGCACTGGACAAGGAACTTGCCGATGGAAAAATCAGAGGGCCACTGCACGGAATACCTGTTATACTAAAAGATAACATTGATACGCATGACATGCCAACAACGGCAGGCGCCACTGTGTTACGCAATTCATTTCCAATTCAAGACAGCTGGATTACAAAGAAATTAATTGAAGCCGGAGCTGTTATTCTTGGGAAGGCTAACCTGAGTGAGTGGGCTAACTTCAGAGGTAACATGTCGTCAAGTGGATGGAGTGGCGTTGGCGGGCAAACTAAAAACCCTTATGTTCTTGACAGAAACCCCTGTGGTTCAAGCTCAGGATCTGGCGTTGCTGTAGCAGCCAACTTATGTGTATTGGCAATAGGTACGGAAACCAATGGGTCAATTGTTTGTCCGGCTAACAATAATGGTATCGTAGGACTCAAGCCAACGGTAGGTTTGATTAGTCGCTCGGGTATTATTCCAATTTCATTTACACAAGATACACCAGGACCAATGTGTCGTACTGTAGAAGATGTTGCTGTAAGTTTAGGTACAATGGTTGGTATAGACTCCAGTGATAGCAAAACATTAAATCCGACAGGTGTGTTTCTTACTGACTATACAAAATTTCTTAAAGCAGACGGTCTGAAAGAAAAGCGTATTGGTGTTATAAAAGGATCAGCAAACTTTCATGTTAAAGTAGATAGTTTATTTACCAGAGCTGTGGCCTTTATGAAAAGTCAAGGAGCAGAGGTAATTGAAGTACAGGCACCAGCAGAGAAAATAGAAGACAATTCTTTCACTGTGATGCTTTATGAATTTAAAGACGGCTTGAATTCCTATTTCAAAAGTCTTGGAGAGAAAGCCC
>DATJHZ010000515.1:0-3500 GCA_035493595.1 Cyclobacteriaceae bacterium
TGGTATCAATGACAATCTCGGATTAACGAACACCATCAAAAATCCTGTAAAGAGCAACTGGGCTATCAGGAACAATTCGCTCACAATGTTGCTGGGTGTTAACTATAAATTCAAAAACGATTAGAATTAATTCTTATGAGCAAAACTTTATTACTGTCTGCCCTCCTTATGTTTGCTTCACTCTGCGTAAGTCATGCGCAAAACTTTGAAGGAGAAATTATAGCCGGGCCGAGTTTGACTTCATTAAGGGGAAATGACGTTGTCAATTCACTTAATCCCAGCATCAATTTCTTCGGCGGCCTGGGGATAAATTATCATCTCAAAGCCAATAGTTTGCTTAATGTGCGTTTACTCTTCGACAAGAAAGGCGCAACCAGTGATAATTTAACGTTATATAGCGGGCCGGATCCTAACTCGGCGTACGGTACTGAGAAGGTAATCGCACGGTCCAACTATCTTACATTGCCAGTTCAATATAAATACAGACTGGGAAAAAAAATCCAATATGAATTTGGATTGGGCATGTACACCGCTTACCTGATAAGTCATTATCAAATTATAAAAACGACGGGTACAACCGATTTTTCTGATGGCAAGGAAAATAATACAAAGGATTATAAGCGTGGCGATCTGGGCCTTTCTACGGGTATCGGTATATTGATACCCCTTCAAAAATCATTCAGTCTCAACATAAGTATCAACGATAATCTTGGATTAATAAACACCAGCAAGGTACCGGTATATCATAATGGAACCGTTAAGAACAATTCACTTATGCTGTTGTTGGGTGTTAATTATAAATTCAAATACGATCAGAATTAATTCTTATGGGCAAAAAATCTTTATTTCTGTCTGCGTTCCTTATGTTTGTTTCACTCTGCGTAAGTTATGCGCAGAAGCTTGAAGGAGAAATTATAGCAGGGCCGAGTTTGACTTCAATTAGGGGACACGGTATTTCATATTACAAGCCTGCAATTAATTTCTATGGCGGTATTGGAATAATATAATGGACCCCTTTGTTAGGACAATTGTTTAAGTATTTATAATTGTAATAATAGTTTTTCTTTTTTGGTTCTTTTTTCTTTTTGTTGACAAGTGGATAACTTTTTTCAGGCCGCAGCTTTGAAGGCTTCCACCGGCAACGCATAGTTGAGATTTTGATGAACTCGCTTGTGATTGTAAAAATCAAAATAGTTTGACAGTCCTGCGTAAAGCGCTACACCATCATTACATGGATTCAGATAAATGTATTCGTATTTCAGGCTACGCCATAAACGTTCGATGAAAATGTTGTCAGTTGCCCGGCCTTTTCCATCCATGCTGATCTGAATGTTGTTTTCCTTTAGTACCGATGTGAACAAATCACTTGTAAACTGGCTGCCCTGATCGGTGTTGAATATCTGTGGGCATCCATGTTGAGCAATAGCTTCCTTCAGCATTCCGGCACACCAGCAGGCATCCATCGTGTTGGATAAACTCCAGTTGATCACATACCGGCTGTGCAGATCAATGATTGCTGCCAGGTATAAAAATCCTTTGCGCATGGGGATATAAGTAATATCCGCTGCCCAAACCTGGTTGGGTCGATCTATGGAAATTCCCTTCAGCAGATAAGGATAAATTTTATGACCCTCTCCCGGTACTGTAGTTCTCACCTTTGGGCGCAGCGTATCTAATCCCATGAGCCTGTAGAGCCGCTGGATTCGCTTCCTGTTGACTTTCAGGCCAAGCATCCGCTCCACATACCGAATCATCTTGCGTGTTCCGGTGAAGGGGGCCTGTAAGAAAAATTCATCTATGAATTTCATCAGATGAAGATTTTCTTCGCTTTCGCTCAGAGCCCGGTAATAGAGACCTGACCTGTGTAAACTAAGCAACCGGCATTGCTCGCTTATACTCAGGTTCTCATGGTGGCGATTAACCATCAGTCTTCTGGCTTCAACGCTGTGCTTCATGACAGCTTTTTTTTAAGAAAATCGTTGGCCACCTGGAGCTTACCAATCTGCTCGTAGAGTTTGGCTATCTGATCATCCTGATCCTGTCGCAGATCAGCCTTATCCGAAGAAAACACCATTGCCGCATTTTCCAGAAATTGCTTCTTCCATTGCTGGATCTGATTCGGATGAATTTGATGCTTCGATGCTAATTCGCTGATCGTAAACTGCTCCTTGATTGCCTCCAAAGCTACCCTGGCCTTGAACTCTGCATTGAATTTTCTTCTCGTTTTCATTGGACTTGTAAAGTTAAGTTTTACACCTAAACTCTATGTCCTATTTTTGGGGTCCATTATATACGTCCAGTTCTTCAAATATCCAGAGACTGAGCGTAACGCATTAACACACCAAACAAAAAGGACTAGTCATTACAATAGACAATTATAAGTTTTGATGTCTAGTCCTTCTTTTAATTTTATTGATTGAGGATTCTTCTCAAAAATCCCAAAAACTGCCGATCCAGACCCGCTCATGCTCGCATACAGAGCGTCCTCCGAATACAACTTCTCTTTGATCTCTTTTATCTCGGGATACCTTATGAAAACAGATTCTTCAAAATCATTTTTTAGCGAGCGCCTCCACTCATGAGTTCTTTTTTCAAGAACATTTTTTAGCCTCACAGATGGCACCTCCGGCTTCACGCCGGCATAAGCATTAGCGGTAGAAACATGAACATCGGGTTTTACGATCACCAAAAATTTTCCTTTCAGATCAACATCGATTTCTGAAAGTATTTCACCACGTCCTTCACCCAGCATCGGTTTATCCTGAATAAAAAAAGCACAGTCACTGCCAAGCTGTGAAGCATACGAAAGCAATTGCGTTGTTGACAAATTCAACTTGAAAATTTCATTGAGCATGCGCAGTGTAAATGCAGCATCGGAGGAACCTCCACCCAATCCGGCACCAGTAGGAATAATTTTATGAAGATGAATCTTCACCGGCGCGATATCAAAATCTTTTTTAATCAGATAGTAAGCCTTTAGACAAAGATTGTCATCAGTGTTACCAGGAATAGTTAGCCCCGTGCTGGCAAACGTAACTTGATCAGAAACGATTATCTCCAGTATGTCGGTCCACGGAACAGGATAGAAACAAGTCTCAATGTCGTGATAGCCATCGCTGCGTTTCCGGATGATGTTGAGTCCGAGGTTGATTTTACAAGGCGGGAAAGAAACCATCTTGAAAAGTTACAGAGACAAGCTGCAAAGAAATTTCCGCAGCTTGTCTTGTACTTGTTATTTTGAAATTCTGTCGATAACAGCTTGGGTAATACCGGTTGAAGAAAAGCCTCCGTCGTGCATGAGGTTTTGCATCGTTACCATTCTCGTATAATCAGAGAACAATGTCACAATGTAGTTCGCACAGTCTTCTGCACTTGAGTTGCCGAGCGGAGACATCATATCAGCAAAGTCAAAGAAAGCATCAAAGCCTGAGATACCAGCACCTGCTGTGGTTTTGGTAGGCGATTGTGAAATGGTATTCACTCTCACTCTCTTGAGTCTT
>DATJHZ010000516.1:0-18631 GCA_035493595.1 Cyclobacteriaceae bacterium
AACATTTATTAATCGCTGCTACCATATTTACTGTACGAGACAGAGGCACTGTATTATCAGCATCACCATGGAATGCCCACACAGGAAGGTCTTCAGCTGATAACAAACAAGCTTTTGAAGGTGAGTTTCTACTTCCACAAACAGGCGCTATGGCAGCAAAAAGTTTAGGAAAATCCTGAGCCGTCCACCACGTACCTCCGCCTCCAAGACTTAGCCCTGTCAGATAAATTCTTCTCTCATCAATTCGTAAATATGTTTTACAATAATCAATCACTTCTAAAACATACCATGACTGCCAGTCACCATAATTTGATTTCAGTTGAGGTGAAATCAGAATGAAGGGAAACTGAGTACCATTATTAACCAGCTGTGGTGGGCCATGACGGGCAACAAGATTTATATTCTTTTGAAGCGTTGGTATATCTGTTGTATTGGGACCTTTCTCGCCTAGTCCATGAAGAAAAATAACAACCGGATATTTATCAGAATTCTGTGAATAGTCAGTTGGCAGGTATTCTAAAAATCCGATAACAGAGGTAGGCGTTGTACGAAATGTCTGCTGCCCGAAACTGACCCGTGAAACGAGTATACAAAGCAAAAGAAAGGTTAAATAAAATGGTTTCATTGTTAAGGTATTATTAGTGGTTTTTAAGGTAATCTGCAAAAGCTAGTTCTTGTGTATTAACCCGGATTGATTACGGGACCCGACGGTAACTTTAGATTATAACTTTGGAAGCATATAATTAAAGTATCTGGCTTATTCATGTAAGAGAATATTGATTTCGGCGCAAGAAATAAAATATTTATGTCTGACCGGTTACCATTAGGTTAAGGATAGTGTTTTTGCGTTAGGTGGGCTAATAATTCGGTCAACGAGTAAAAAAAATGCCAGCTTAAAGTAGAAACAGGCTTTCATAAAAAATTAGAAAACGTTTGCGAAAAGAATTCTTTAGCTGATTATTAATAAAAGTAGCACGTAATATTCCGATATGTTTGCTGAAATATAAGATTATAACTTCAGAAATGTGCGCGAATAGCACTAAGACATCTTAGATTAACTTAAGAAAAAATGTATTTATTATCGATAGGGAATTCAAATGCTTATTGAATAACAACTTCTTTGGTAGAAAGTTCTATTTCTTCTATAAGCATATCCTGTTTGAAGCGCATTGTTTTAACTGCGAGGCCTGTCTGATCAAAAATGGTAAAATCACCATCGCGCATACTGTTCTTGTAATAACCCTCGCTGATTAGCTGACCGTTTTTATAGAAAGACTTGAAAGAACCGTCCATTTGACCGTTCACGTATGTTTCCTCTATTACAAGCTCACCAGTTTCATAGTATAATTTCCAAAGACCATGACGAACTCCTTTAGTATACTGGCCCTCTGATATGAGAATTCCCTGCTTATTAAACTCTTTCCAGTGACCATCTTTCCTGACATCTGTCTTTTTACTGACCTTATTAAGAAACCTGGAAAGAAGATGTTTAAGCATAGTTACATAGACCCTTTAAAGTTGGTATCAACTGGATTACCACATCACAAAACTTATGCAAGTAAACAAAAAAGTTAATGCAAATGCTTTGCTTTAGGGAGGCTATCGGACTTAAGTAATATTTTAGTGAGAGTTTTTTCAAAAGCTCGTTGAAAGGGCTTAGGTTTCTCAATCATAGGAAAATGTCCCGAGCCACGAATCCACTCAATAGAGTAGCCCGCTTTAGCATAGCGATCAAGAGCCACTAGGTTATAGGGAGACAAATCACTGGCAATAATATGAAGAGGTACTTTTATTTTACGAAGTCGCTTCCGTTCGGTATCGTAATACGGAACCATGTTCTTTAAAATTTGTACCGCTATATTGGGATCAGCAGATTTATAATCTTCTTCAATACGGGTAACAATCTCAGCGTCCTCAACTTTACAGTTCCGGGCAGCTAACTCTTCAACTTTACCATTATAATCAACTTCAAACTCTCCAAGATATCGCTCAAACCCTTTTTTAAATTCAGGAGTGATATCAAAGTCGATGTCTTTAAAATTATCGATACCAATAAAGCCAACAATCTTTTCTGGTGCACGACGGCAAACGTCAAGGGCAATCTCACCACCAATGGAATGACCTACGAGAATAATCTGGTTGAGAGACTCCTTCTCAATTATACTCAGGATGTCTTTTGCGAAAGCTTCTACAGTCCAGTTCTTACGATCGCGTCCCGAGTTACCATGACCGGCAAGATCAAGTGTTACTACGGTAAAACGTTTTGACAAACTTGTAACCTGATTCGCCCAATATGTCTGGTTCAGATTCCAGCCATGGATAAACAAAAGAGTTGTGTCATTTTCGCCATAGATGTGATAATCAATCTGCACAGGCTCATAGAGACTTGTATCATAAGCAAAGAACTTACGAGCTTCCTCACTCTTGGCAGTCTCTTCTTTCTGTGATGAACCACAGGAGATCAATGCAAGAAAGGGTATTAACAGAAGTACATTGCGCCAGATCATCATTGTTTCAATCATTAACTAGTTTTTGATTCTGATATACTTCTCCATAAGTAATTGATTCTCCTCTCCTGCCCCAATGTCTTTAAGCTTCTCTATTCCAGTTTGGATCAATGTGTCTCCCTTTATCTCCAGATCAAATTCAAAATTATTTCCTTCATAAGCCTGGGCAGAGCAAAACTCAAGATGTTCAGTATAGTGGTTTCCTGTAAGATCGTACGAACCACCACCGGCTACAAACAACCTGTTGGCTTGTGCTGCTGAATCAGGGGCGACTTCCAGTGTGTGTTGTAAAAAAGAAAAGTGAGTGTCGTTAATGATCTTTATCATTTTAGTGCCGGGCACATCGTTATGAATGACGGTGTCTTTGCGCGTAGCGGTAGATGATAGCAATAACCAGCTTCCTGTTAATTTTGACTTAATGGAATCTTCCTTTGGAGCCGATGGCTTACAGCAAAGAAGAGACAGACACGAAAAGAGAAGTATGATAGTTTTTTTCAAGGTTTGGATGTTTATGTGGTCCATCAAAAATACAATTCTTTCGCTGAACTCATTAAGGATCAAGAAATATCAATAACACCTTGATCTTAAAATTTAACCTTTTTTTATTATACTTGAATGATCTTTTAAACTTTAAAACTATGTCAAAAGGACAAGACAAAAAGAAAGAGGCAAAAAAGCCAGGCAAAACAACGAAAGAAAAGCAAGCTGAAAAGCGTGCTAAGAAAGCCGGCAAGTAATCTTCTTAACCTTTGTTTCAGCTATTGAAACAAAGGTTACCATTACTTTATAGTCGTCCATAAGCCTTCCGAATAAGGAAACAGCTTCCTGTCAAATTCTATGACAAGCGTGTTTCTAAATAGTACTACATTCCAATACCAAACTCTATAATATCATACTATGAAAAAATCATTCATTAGTTCAGTCATTCTATTCTCATTAATCTTAATGACATTAGCCTGCCAGCAATCAGGTAAAAATTCAGAAGCTACAAGTAACAAAAACTCCGTAGACTCTGTATTTATTCCTCATCCACAAAAGGTTGCCAAGCAAGACGTAAAGACTCTCGAAATCGGAGCTTCAGCACCCGACTTCAGATTACCAGATATCAACGGCAAGTTCTATTCTCTTGCTGACTTCAAAGAACCAAAAATACTTGTCTTTGTATTTACCTGTAATCATTGTCCCACAGCGCAAGCCTATGAAGATCGCCTTATTCAATTTACCAATGATTACAAATCTAAAGATGTGGGCGTGGTTGCCATCATGCCTAACAGCACTGCAGGACTCTTACCTGAAGAATGTGGTTACACTGACTTGAATGACTCTTATGACGAAATGAAAATCAGAGCGAGTTATAAAAAATACAATTTTCCTTATTTATATGATGGCGATAATCAGTCTGTAGCCATTGCTTATGGTCCGGTGGCAACACCTCATGCATTTGTTTTCAATAAAGATAGAAAGCTAAGTTATGTTGGTCGTTTAGATGCTACTGAAAAACCTGGAACGGCCAATGCCGAAGATCTTCGTGCAGCAGTTGATGCATTACTTGCTGATAAAGAAGTAACGACACCGGTGAACAAAGCATTTGGTTGTTCCGTGAAATGGGAATGGAAAGGTGAATACGGAAAACAGATTGAAAAAGAATGGAATGAGAAACCCGTTGCACTGGAAAAATTATCGGTTGCTGGCTTAAAGGATCTTGTAAAAAACTCAGGCACCAAACTTCGTCTGATAAACATCTGGGCAACATGGTGCGCTCCATGCGTGGCTGAATATCCTTCACTTGTTGAATTACAACGCTGGTATGGTCAACGTGATTTTGAATTCGTTTCACTTTCTGCAGACAATCCTGAAAGTTTTGATAAAGCACTGGCCTTCTTACAAAAAAAACATTCACCCGTGAAGAATTATATCTATGATGCAACGGATAAATATAAGCTCATTGAAGCCATTGATCCCAAATGGAATGGTGCTCTTCCTTATACCCTGCTCGTTGAACCCGGAGGAAAGATTGCATATAGCTATCAAGGGCCTGTAGACTTATTAGAATTAAAACGCGCTATAGTTGAACATCCAAAAATGGGCCGTTATTATTAGTAGGTAAGTAAATAGCATGGTGATATTTCAATAATTAAAATACACCATCCGGTGGTATGAAATAACATGAACCCATGTGGAGTGCATTCGTTTACAATCACTGTAAACTAACTAACCCACATAAATCATGAAAAAGATATTTGTTTCATTAGCGCTTATTATTTGTTCCGTTGCATCTGTACTAGCACAAGTTGAAAAAACAGTTGTTGTTAAAGAGGATGAAGTACCTGTTGCCGTGAGGATTGCCTTTAAAAAAGATTTTAACCTGGTAGGTGAAGCTACAAATTGGAAACTCACTTATTCAATGACAACTAAAGAAGGAAAGAACATTGCTACGCCATTGATTTACAGCTATGCAAAAAAAGAAGATGGTAAGAAAATTGTAATACAATACACACCTGAAGGAAAGTTGACATCCTTTAAAGGTATTGAGAAAGCAATTGATAACACATTAGCATCGGAGAACAAAGAAAAATCGTAAAGCTTTGTTAAAGAGCAAGAAGTTCTGCCATTAGACTTCTTGCTCTTTATTTTTTATTCAAACTTGTTGATTGCTATTGCTGCTCTATCTTAAAAAACATTCGTGAAATTGGTATTAGCATGGCTCCAGCAAAAGCAAACAATGCAAAAGCAATACGCAAACTGAAAGCTTGTGATAAATAACCTATCAGTGGCGGACCAATCAACATACCAACAATACTGTAGGTTGCAATAATCGAGATAGTCATCCCTGGAGAATATTTTGTTGCATTGCCTGCTAATAAAAATGTCATCGGTATAACGGCTGCTGTGCCAAAGCCAACAAGACAAAAACCAATCATAGAAGGCCAGAAGG
The DNA here is from genome assembly GCA_035493595.1 of Cyclobacteriaceae bacterium. Classification (GTDB taxonomy): domain Bacteria; phylum Bacteroidota; class Bacteroidia; order Cytophagales; family Cyclobacteriaceae; genus DATCRE01. The sequence goes on from DATJHZ010000516.1 coordinate 5,443, forward strand.
TTGGAAAAAAAGTAGCAAGCCCTATGCCCGATACAATCAGACACGAACTGATGATGTAGTTGATGGGCATACCCATTCGCTCAACGACTTTATCAGAAGCAAATCTTGAGAGGGCCATAAAAATCATAAACAACAAATAGCCCAGCGTAAAAATCTCCTCATGAACAATTTCTTTAAAGTATACGCCGCTCCAGTCAAACATTCCGCCTTCACAAATGGCTGCCATAAATACGAGTAGCCCGAGATAAACAATATAAGGATCAGGTTTTCCCAAAACCAGTTTATTACCAGAAGGCGCTCTGTCATTTTGTATTAAGTGACGGGAACAAAAGAAAGTAGCAATCAATGTTACAATAGATACAATAAGCAAGTGGATAAACATGGGTACCTGCCATGCTACAAACAGTGTTGAGATACCAACTCCACAAATTCCACCGGTACTCCACAAACCATGAAACGAGCCATTGATCTTCTTATCAAATTTCTTCTGAAGCGTAATAGCCTGTGTGTTCATAGAGATATTCAGAATTCTCAAGCTGAATGAAAATATGCAGATAGATGAGATCAGCATAAATGTATTCACGGCAAACCCAATAAGTGTAAGGGCAATGGCCAACATAATAAAACCTGCAGTTAACGGTACACGACTATCGTAGCGCGATACAAGCCAACCTGAAACAGGTAAACCTGCCAATGAACTGATAGGCATAAAAAGTAATACCGTGCCAAGCATGGCATCACTATAGCCAAATGTGGTTTTAATAGTAGGAATTCGCGATGCCCATGTAGAAAAGCATACGCCCGAAAGAAAGAAGAATACACTTAGAAAAATTCGCTGCCTGGTTCGAAGCTCCATAACCCTCAATATCAAATACAAATATCAAGGCTATGCACGAGATTTCTGCTTACACTACATTATTTAGTTAAGCATGACGGTTACTAAAACTTATCTCACCTAGATCTCCAACTTGATGGCAACCGGGCAATGGTCAGACCCCATATATTCGTTATAGATAAGTGCGTCTTTAAGATTTGGAATAAGCCTGGTGCTCGCTATAAAATAATCAATTCGCCAACCCACATTGCGTGTGCGAGCGTTGAACATATAATTCCAGTATGTGTATTTTACTTCTTCAGGATGAAAATGACGGAACGTATCAACAAAGCCTCTGTCAAGCATCTCCTGAAATCCATCAATCTCTTTCTGAGTATAGCCTGCTGATTTATTGTAGTTCTCTTTTGGACGAGCGATGTCAATTTCTTTGTGAGCAACATTCAAATCGCCACATACTATAACTGGCTTATTGGCATTCAACCCGGCAATGTATGATGTGAACTCAGCATTCCACTTTTCACGATAATCCAAACGCTTCAAACCTTCGCCAGAGTTAGGAACATAAACAGTCACCAGAAAATAGTTTTCATACTCAGCTGTTATCACTCTTCCCTCCTGGTCATGCTCTTCAACATTCATATCGTATGTTACATTTATCGGAGCCGTTCTGGTAATGATGGCTGTGCCTGAATAACCTTTTCTCGCCTTAGATGAATTAACATAGTTTGTGTACTCTGGTAACAACTCCAGCACAGTCTTCACTTCTTCAAATGATGCTTTAGTCTCCTGAAGACACAGTACATCAGGATTCATAGCCTTGATATCTTTAATGAAATCTTTCTTGATGATAGACCGGATACCGTTTACATTCCAATTAACCAAATGAAGTTGAGCCATGCGCTGAAATTTTTAGAAGGACGAGTTTAGATTTAAGATTTCAGATTACCAAGAATACTGTATAAATGAGCGGAGATTTTCTTTCTTCCGAAAAATATGGTCAATAAAAAAGCCCTCTGTTACCAGAAGGCTTCTTATATTCATTATGAAAACAGCTTATGCTTTTTTAGAAGCCTTAGCTTTAAATTCTTCTTTAATTTTTTCTATATCAACACTCTTTGCAACAGGTTGAAAATTCTGGTTCTTAAGAGTTTGGCGTCTTACGCTAGCTGCCGACTTATCTTTACGGGCCTTTCTCTTGAATCTGGTTACTGCCATAGCTTTATTGTTAAGGAGCGCAAAAATAATGCTTTCCATCATACTGACAAATACTTCTTTCTAAAAAAACCATTAATTGAGTGATTATTTCACTAAAAAAGCCAAATCATACCACTCAAATTCGCAGAATTGGGCATTTGCCTTAACTTGCTGCCCACTATGGCACTACCAACTTTACCCCGGGGCACACGCGATTTTGGCCCGGCCACCATGGCCAAACGGCAATTTATCTTTAATAACATCAGAAAAGTATTTCAGAAATTCGGTTTTCAACCCCTGGAAACTCCTACCATGGAGAACCTCTCTACCCTTACGGGGAAATACGGTGAAGAAGGAGATCAATTACTATTTAAAGTACTAAACTCAGGCGACTTCCTAAAGGATGTTGATGCTCAAAAACTGGAAACCAAAAACTCTAAACAGATAACTTCAGATATTTCTGAAAAAGGTCTTCGCTACGATCTCACCGTTCCGTTCGCGCGATATGTAGTGATGAACCGTCATGAGATAACTTTTCCATTTAAGCGTTACCAGATTCAACCTGTCTGGCGTGCCGATAGACCACAGAAAGGTCGTTACCGCGAATTTTATCAGTGTGATGCTGATGTTGTGGGCACTGACTCACTAATCTGTGAAGCCGATATTATTTTGATGATCCGTGAAGTGTTTGGCTTGCTTAATCTTACCGAATACACAATCAAAATAAATCACCGTGGCATTCTCTCTGGTATTGCTGAAATTGTTGGCACCAAGGAAAATGAAACTGCACTGTTTGTAGCCATCGATAAGCTCGATAAAATTGGTGAAGAAAAAGTTCGCGAAGAACTTCGCACCAAAGGCTTTGAAGAAAAAAATCTCGATACACTTTTCGAAATCTTAAACTACAAAGGAGACACATCAGAAAAGATAAATTTCCTCACGGCGAAATTTACCTCAGCCAATGGGCAAAAAGGAATTGCAGATTTGAAAGAAGTTTTAAATCTGTTAAAGAATTACAATACTACTGATGAGCATGTTGAATTTGATATTGCCCTGGCCCGCGGCCTAAGCTATTATACCGGATGCATCTTTGAAGTAAAAATAAACAACGTGTCTATTGGCAGTGTGAGTGGTGGCGGTCGTTATGATAACCTGACCAAAGCGTTTGGCGATAAAGAAAATTTATCAGGCGTCGGCTTTTCATTTGGTGTTGATCGTTTATATGATGCGCTTGAAGAGTTGAATCTTTTTCCGAAAGAAGCTCAGCTCTCATCCAAAGTTTTCATTTGCCACTTTGATGAAGCCAGTATGCGTTATGGATTAAGTGTTTTAACAAAACTGCGCGAAGCTGGTGTAGCATCTGAAATCTATCCTGATCAGGCTAAACTAAAAAAGCAATTAGAGTATGCTAATAAGAAAATGATTCCATACACCATTGTTATCGGCTCAGACGAAATGACAAGTGGTGAACTTGCTTTTAAAAATATGGAGATCGGTGAGCAGCAAAAACTAACCGTTAACCAGATCATTGAAACTCTAAAATAAATCAATGCCAATACGTACTCATCTTATATCCTCAAAAGAAATTACACTAATCGATCTCAAACAGATACATGATGAGAAGATAAAGCTTGGACTATCCGAAGAAGCTAAAACTAAAATTACACGTTGCCGCGAATACCTGGATGAGAAGATCAAGAGTTCTTCAGAACCTATTTATGGAATTAACACGGGTTTTGGTTCACTGTACAACAAACACATTGCGCACGATCAACTTGAGAAACTCCAGGAGAATCTTGTAAAATCACATGCCTGTGGCACAGGTCCTGAAATTGATACCGAGATTGTACGATGGATGTTATTACTCAAAATACAATCACTTGCATACGGCTACTCTGGTGTTCAACTCTCAACTGTTGAAAGACTGGTTGATATGTATAACCATGATGTACTGCCACGCATTTATGAGATGGGCTCACTGGGTGCATCGGGTGACCTTGCTCCTCTTGCGCATCTCTCACTGCCATTGCTTGGTCTTGGTGAAGTTCGTTATGAGAATACAGTTCATGCAAGTGATGTCATCAATACTAAACTTCAATGGCCTTCATTACATTTTAAAGCAAAGGAAGGACTTGCATTACTTAATGGCACGCAGTTTATGAATGCCTATGGTGTGTGGTGCGTATTGCATGCTCATCATATTGCAAAGCTTGCTTCGATCATCGGCGCGCTTTCCTTAGATGCTTTTGATGGAAGAATTGAACCCTTCAACGCTCCGGTACATGAAATACGTCCACATGCTGGACAGGTCTATGTTGCTGCAGAAGTAAAAAATCTTCTAACAGATAGTGAGTTAATCCAACAAAAGAAAAAACACGTTCAGGATCCATATTCGTTCAGATGTATACCACAAGTACATGGTGCCAGTCTTGATACGATCAACTACGTTACAAATACAATTCTCACAGAGGTAAATAGCGTAACAGATAATCCTAATATCTTTGTAGAGGAAGACACCATTATATCAGCTGGTAATTTTCATGGACAACCATTAGCATTGGCGCTTGATTTTCTAAGTATTTCGTTAAGTGAACTGGGAAATATATCCGAACGTCGAACATATCAGCTCATCTCTGGTTCGCGTGAATTACCTAATTACCTTGTGGCCAATCCGGGTATCAATTCAGGACTTATGATTCCGCAATATACAGCCGCCTCATTAGTAAGTCAGAATAAACAGCTCTGCACACCTGCATCTGTAGATTCTATCGTTTCATCAAACGGGCAGGAGGATCACGTAAGTATGGGTGCAAATGCCGCAACAAAGGCTTATCGTGTTGTTAACAATGTTTATGCTATTTTGGCAATAGAAATGATTACAGCAGCGCAGGCCATAACGTTTAGAAGACCACTCAGAACATCACCATACCTGGAGAGTTTTCTTAACAATTTCCGCAACACTGTACCGTTTATAGAAGATGACCGCGTTTTGCAAAAAGACATTGCAAATGCCATAACATTTTTAAAAGGAGTAACGCTGAAATGAGAATTATCTTCATTTTATATTTTCTAAGTTTTGGGTTAGTGTTGGTTTCAGTACCAGCATTAGCACAACCCTATAAATACAAAAGCACACAAACTATATTTGTTGATGGCAACAGCAAGTTCACCGTTGATCATATAAAAGGATGTGCTCCTCTTACCGTAAAACTCAATGGTCCTAATTGTTCACCCTGTGGTATTCAAGACGGACTCGGAGGACCAGGTGTGAATTTCAATCAGAATAAAAATCTTCAATATAATACAGCAGGTGTTTACCAGGTATTAGTAGCGACTTCAGGTAATGATACCAATGTGATAACCATAACTGTTGTTGATAATGTAGCACCAGCGTTTGATATTTCTTCCTGCCAGGGACAAGTGTTATTAAAAATAAACGATACAAAATATGATAGTGGCTATTGGGTTCAGTATCCAAATCTATCAAAGATGTTAGCCAGTGGCGCAAGTGAAGTGCATGCCTTGCCTGTCAGCACTACTCCACAGACTGTCAAAGTCAGAGGTCTGAATAAAGGGGCTGCAGATAATTGCGTTGATGCACCAGCTTCTGTTGTAACTTCATTAATACCAGCTGCCATTTCTAAACTTGCTGTAACCAGCGCTACCGAAATAGATCTTAACTATGCAGAGCAGGCCAGCGTTCCTTATGATTTTGAAATTGGCGTCAAGACAGCTGCAACATTTGTTCTACTTAAAACAGATGTTAAAAATAAAAGCGGACTATTTGCAATAACAAGCAGTGTTCGCCCTGATGATAATGATAATTATTATTGTTTTAGAAGTAAAGCGGTTGATAAATGTTCAGGCGCAGCTCAACCTTATTCAAATACTGTTTGCAGCATCAACTTAAAAGCTAATGCAATCAACGGAGAAAATGATCTCAACTGGTATACTTCTCCAACGGGCATCGCCGATTTTTCATTGACAACAAACGGCACAGCACAGACAAGACCTAATACACCATTTTCGTATGCCGATCAGAATGTTATTTGTAACACTCCTTATACCTATCAGTTAACAGCCAATTATTCACCCACCATCACAAGCGTTTCACTTCCAAAAACAGTCACTGCCATCTTAGTGTACACTCCTGGAAAGTTAGATTATATGGGATCTGAAATAAATGCAGCTGGTAATAGTGTAAAGCTTACATGGGCTCCAGGTGTTAATCCGAAAGATTATCAGATATTCAAAACAACAAATACCGTTTCCATTGGAACAACTACCACCGAAGAATTTACAGACGATCAATATGCAACAAATGCCTGCTATAAAGTAAGATATGATGACAACTGTGACAACACAAGCGACATGAGTGATGAGTTTTGTCCGCTACACCTTACAGGTACGTTAAACAAAGATAACTCAGCATTGCTTTCATGGGGTCCATATCCTGGTATCACCAGCTATTCCATTGAAAAGTATGATGCAAGTGGACAACTCGTTCAAACTATTACAGGCATAACAGGTATTACTTATACAGAGCCATCACCAAATCCTGGAGACGACCAGGTGTATCAATACAAAGTAATTGCAGAACAAAACCCAACGTTGATCACGAGCTCCAACATCATTAAAGTTATTAAGCAGCCTAACATTTACTATCCACATGCCTTCACGCCAAACAACGACAACCTCAACGACTCATTCGAGGTAATAGGTCAATATGTTTCTGCCTTTGAAATGAAAATTTTTAACCGCTGGGGCGAAATGATGTTTTCAACAGACAACATTAATGAAGGATGGGACGGCAAGTATCATGGTCTCGCTATGCCCGAAGGAACTTATGCCTTCACAGCCGTTCTTACAGATGAAATAGGTCGTAAATTTAACAGGTCCGGATCAGTGGTATTGCTCCATAAAAATAATTAGGAACTGTAATTCAAATACTCGCTACGCTCACTAAAGCGGGCTTGTCATCTTTCATTCAGTCATTACCAGAATAGCGAAACAGCGACAATTTGGAGATCTGTGCTAAACGTTGTGTCAACATTAACAGGTTCGTGATATTAATTACTAATTTTGCCAATCTATAAACACTACTAACAAGTCATACCATGTTCGACATGATGAAAATGATGGGGAAAATGAAAGAGGTGCAATCCCGTCTGAAAGAAGCACAAGATAATCTGGTAACCATCAAAGCTCACGGCGAATCAGGAGCTGGCCTGGTAAAGGCTACTGTCAATGGCAAGCGTATGCTGGTGGCATTGGATATCGACCCAAGCTTACTAAAGGCTGAAGATAAAATAATCGTTCAAGACCTCATTGTTGCTGCTATTAACAAAGCATCAGAAGAAGCAGATATACTGGCTAAGGAAGCATTGAAGAAAAGTACGGAAGGGCTATTGCCAAATATTCCTGGTATGGATTTAAGTGGTTTGATGGGATGATCAAAACCGCCGTTGTTATCTTAAACTATAACGGTGAAAAACTCCTTCGCCAATTTCTGCCTTCCGTTTTGCGAAACACTACGGATGCAGAAATCATTGTTGCTGATAACGGATCAACCGACCAATCTGTAAAAATACTTCAGGAAGAATTTCCACACATAAGGCTAATTTTATTGGATAAGAATTATGGTTTCTGTGGTGGTTACAACAGGGCGCTAAAGCAAGTTGATGCAACCTACTATTTACTTCTCAACTCTGATATTGAAGTTACACCAGGATGGCTGGAACCACTCGTAGAGATACTGGATACGAAGCCCAACGTTGCAGCTGTACAGCCAAAGATTCTGTCTTATCATCATAAAGAGAAATTTGAATATGCCGGTGCTGGTGGTGGTCTGATCGATTTGTTAGGCTATCCATTTTGCAGGGGCAGGTTGTTCCAGAAAGTAGAGACAGACCATGGTCAATACAATGATGAGCGTGAGATCTTCTGGGCAACGGGAGCATGCTTTCTGATCCGGTCAAAAACGTTTTTCAGATTTGGCGGCTTTGATGAGGACTTCTTCGCCCACATGGAAGAAATTGATCTATGCTGGAAGATAAACAGAACTGAAGACAAGATATTTTACTGTGGTAAAAGCACCATCTATCACGTAGGCGCTGGCACATTAGGTTATGAAAGTCCGAGGAAGACTTATCTCAACTTTCGTAATGGTCTCACCTTGATCTATAAACACTTTAGTACATCAGAGCTATTATATAAACTTCCGGTCAGAGTAATGTTAGACTGGGCTGCTGCCTTTGTATTCGTGTTGAAAGGTCAATTCAAAAATGCTGGGGCTGTGTTAAAAGCACACAATGACTTCATAGGAAACTTCAGGATAAACCGAGAGAAGCGCAAGAAAATCCATAGTGAATTCCCCACCTACTCTACCGACAACATATACAACAGGTTGATTATACTGGATTACTACCTCCTTCAAAAGGGGTCTTAATAATCCCAAATAGCCGTACGTTTGCGAAGGTGCTTACGGATATTCATCACAAATGCCAGGGCCAGGTAAAGTATTACAGGCGACCCTACGGTAAGAAATGACGCATAGATAAAAAACAATCTAATAGCCGAAGTAGACACCCCCAGCTTTTCACCAAGACGAGTACACACGCCAAAAGCATACACCTCGAAGAAATGCTGAACCCTGCTCATTAAATCATTCATACTGCTTACTGTTTAATTTCAACTTCCAAATAAGTTGATTCACCGACCAAATATTCCTGAATGCAAATATAACGCCCCTTTGGGCTTAAAATCATGGGTCAGAATCTTATTTTTTGAGTATAATTGCAAAAAAATACACATAAGTATAGTTTTACACTGTTTAACCCAAACATAAATTTAAATCCAATGAGAAAATTACTTTACTCATTTCTAATCATCGGCGCATTAAGCCTTGCGGGCTGTACACTGCCTAAGATGGTAAAAATGGCCAAAGATCAACAACTAACGGTTACCCCAAATCCACTGGAAGTTCACAAAGACACCGTTGCTTTTGAAATGGCAGCAACTCTTCCGGTTAAAATGTTGAAGAAAGGTACCGTTTACAGTGTAAACACTTTCTACAAACATGGCGAAAGCGAGCTGGCCCTTGATCCAATTCCTTTTAAGGCTGAGGATTATCCTAACAGCAAAACTGAACAGCCTAAAGTAACCAAGAGCTTTTCATTTCCTTACGCTCCAGCTTTAAAGTCTGGTGTGTTAGAAGTTGAAGGCGCTGCTACAAAAGGTACCAAGTCCAAAAAGACTCCACGTCTTCAGGTAGCTACCGGTATCATTACAACGTCAAAACTTGTTAAGCCAGTATACTATGCTTCTTTTGCTGAACATGGTTATAACAATCAGGAAGAATTAGTACCTGTTGTTATCCCTAACTTCATCTTCGAACAAGGAAGATCAGTACTTAGAACTTCCGAAGTAAAAAGCACAAAAGGTAAACAATTAGATGCTTTCATCGCTTCTAAAAACGCTACCCGTACTGTTACAATCACTGGTACTCACTCACCAGAAGGTGCTGACCGTATCAACAGCAAATTAGCTCCGGAACGCGCTGCTGCTATTGAAAAATTCTATCGTCAGGAAATGAAGAAATATGACTACAAAGGCATGGCTGATTCTATCAAGTTCATCCTGAAGCCAGTAGTTGACGATTGGACTAACTTCAAAACTGCTTTATCTGCTTACGAAGGAATCACTTCTGAGCAAAAAACTGAATATTTGAACATCATCAACGGTGGTGGTTCTTTTGAAGAACAAGAAAAACAACTTAAGAAACTTTCTACTTACAAGAAGATCTTCAAAGATGTTTACCCAGGCTTACGTTTCGCACAAACTGAAATCTTAACCGTTAAGGACAAGAAGACAGATGCTGAGATCTCTGTATTGGCTAAACAAATCACTACAGGTTCAGTAAGCGCTGACACATTATCATTCGAAGAATTGATGTATGCTGCAACTCTTACTCCTTCTTTAGAAGAGAAAGCTTCTATCTACGAAGCCGCTACTAAGAAAGGCTCAAACTGGAATGCTCACAATAACTTAGGTGCAACTTATATTGCTCAGGCTATTGAAACTCCAGCTAATGCTGCTGCACTTGCTGACAAAGCACAAGCTCAACTTGAAATTGCTGCTAAAATTCAGGAAGCTCCAGAAGTACACGCTAACTTAGCTTCTGTTTCATTGTTGAAAGGAAACGCTTATGCAGCTTTAAGCCATGCTTCTAAAGCTCTTGGTGCTGGTTTAAGTGGCGACAATGCTGCTGGTATCAAAGGTGTTAAAGGTGCTTCTGAAATCATCGTAGCAAAATATGCTGACGCTGTAAGCTCAGAATCTTCTGCTGCTGACAATGCTGATAACCTTTTCAACAAAGGCTTAGCTCAGGTACTTAACAAAGATTATCAAAACGCTTTGACTTCATTTGGTGAAGCTACAACCAAGAACGCCAACTTAGCTATCGCCTTCTACGGTGCAGCTGTTGCTTCAGCTCGCTTAGGCAATGCTGACGGTGTTGTTAGCAACCTGACAAGTGCTGTTAAAGTTGATCCTTCATTGAAAGAAGCCGCTCTAGGTGACCTTGAATTTGCAAAATGGTCAACTACTGAAGCTTTCAGAAACGCATTGAAGTAAACATATTGGATTAAACAGGAAACCCTTCCCGATACCCGGGAAGGGTTTTTTATTTTATAAAATTGCCAACAGAAAAAGGGCGTATTCCTTTCATTCTGCCAATCCGGATACTATTTTTACGCACTTTCTTAAAAAATATCATGAGAGAAATTCAGTTTAGAGAGGCCCTTCGCGAGGCTATGAATGAAGAAATGCGCAGAGATTCAAGCGTATTTTTAATGGGTGAAGAAGTTGCAGAATATAATGGCGCATACAAAGTGAGCCAGGGTATGCTGGACGAGTTTGGTCCGAGTCGTGTAATTGACACTCCTATTTCTGAGCTTGGATTTGCTGGTATCGGTGTTGGAGCAGCCATGAATGGCATCCGCCCGGTAATTGAGTTTATGACATTCAACTTCTCTCTGGTTGCCATAGATCAGGTTATCAACAGTGCTGCCAAGATGATGTCAATGTCTGGCGGTCAGTTTAATGTTCCTATTGTATTCAGAGGTCCTACTGGTAACGCTGGTATGTTGAGCTCACAACACTCACAAAACTTCGAGAATTGGTTTGCCAACTGCCCGGGTTTAAAGGTTGTTGTTCCTTCTAATCCTTATGATGCCAAAGGTTTGTTAAAGACCTCTATCCGCGACAATGACCCTGTGATTTTCATGGAGTCTGAATTGATGTACGGTGATAAAGGTGAAGTTCCTGCTGAGGAATACCTTATACCCATTGGTGTTGCTGATATTAAACGCGCAGGTACCGATGTTACTATCGTTTCTTTTGGTAAGATCATGAAGGTGGCATTAGCTGCTGCGGCTGAATTAGAGAAAGAAGGAATCTCAGTTGAAGTAATTGATTTACGCTCTGTTCGTCCAATCGATTATGCAACAGTAGTTGAATCTGTTAAAAAGACAAACCGTCTGGTAGTTGTTGAAGAAGCATGGCCATTAAGCTCCATCGCTACTGAAATTGCATACCACGTTCAAAAATATGCATTCGATTATCTGGATGCTCCTGTAACGCGTGTAAACAGTTTAGACGTTCCACTACCTTATGCTCCTACGTTGATTGAAGCCATACTTCCAAACGTAGCAAAAACAGTGAAGGCAGTAAAGGGAGTTATGTATAGAGATTAAATTGGACGATAGTCCATGGTCGATAGTTATTGGCCAGATTCATATAATATAAAAAAATAGAGGTCTTCGAGGAGGCCTCTATTTTTTTATGCCCTTCAATGTTACTTTCTGAGATAAGAGGTATTATAATGGGTGAATCTATCTACATGATAAAAATTATCCATTTTATTTTAATCATGCTCACACTCTTAGCATGCTCTCGTGTGAAGCCATTGAACATTCAAGTGAGTAATGGATTAACACTGATAGACTCTACCTCCGTTGAGAAAGATCTTTCTTTCTCAGACACCCTTTATGAAGAAGGGTACTATCCCGTTTATTATATAGGTCCTGATAATGACACTATTATTCTTGAACACGAGCCTATCTCGATGTTTTTCAATCCTAAAGACAGCATTTATTATAAAGCAAAAAATTGGGAATCTCTTAAAAACATGGAGATCAGTTTAGCAATAGATACAAACATGACTGTAGCATTTAAGGCAGGTTATAGTCATTTTGATGAAAATGCAGAAGAGGTTTTGGATTCGGTCAAAAATTTCGCGGCATACGTCATTAAAATCAAAAACAACTCCGATTCATTAGTTCAACTTGGTTCGCACAACGCAGTTGGATACTTAACAAAAGAAGCAAAAAATAATAAAGGTGATTGGATTCAAATTGAAGAACCTATTAAGCCTTACTGTGGAACAGCTAAAAAACAATTAATAATGGAACCTGGAGATATTTTAATTACTAAAATGATAAAACATAAAGCTAATCTTAAAGTAGAATGTAGATTAAAATTAAGACTGAGTTATATAGAAGGAACATATGTAACCTATTCTAATACCTTCGTCGACCAGATAGATACCACACAGATCAAATTGCCATTAGATTAACGACTAATCTCTAAACCATCCGTTCGAAAAGGTGAAGCTGGAAGACCTTCTTTGTTATAAAGGCTTACTTGTGGGTTATCTGCCCATGCATATCTCACTGCTTTAGGAGATGAAATCGAATTACTCCACACAACAACATTGTCCTTTTCTATTTTAGCTTCGGCCCATACAAAATGATTGTCAACTCCGGCAATAGCGAAGCCTTTAGACAAACCATCTTTAAATTGTAGTCCGCTGCCTGTATTGGAGAAATGAATGATGATTTTATTTCCTTCTATCTTCATGCTCTGATAGATAGGTCCGGAAGAAACAACTTTCGTGTCTCCATATGCTACACGTTGTGCTGCTAATGCAAGACGTTTACCAACATCTTTTTTATTCAGCGGATGGATGTCATTCCATTCTCCAACATCAATGGCAACTGCCATACCTGTATGGGGCAATGAAAGCGTTTTAAGTTGTGCTTCACGCATCAACGCCCAATTGCTCTCCGTTGGCTGATCGTTAGCTTTCATGTAGTTTGG
>DATJHZ010000517.1:0-9273 GCA_035493595.1 Cyclobacteriaceae bacterium
GAGATTCATAGATTCATTATTTATAAAGTCACTAGGGAAGAGAACTTAAACTCACACTAAATCTCTGAACTCTATAAATGTTTACGGGATAGCATTCAATATAGAGAATAGAGCATTAGAACTCCAGAAGAGAGCCTTTCAAGGATGTTTATTTAGAAAATCTTTCTCATTAATAATTTAATATCAGTCACTTTTGGAAATTAATCGTTCTATTCTCCCATCCGGATTAGCCACTTTTTGAGCATTTCATGCTATTTTCGGCCGATTTTATACTTATGGAGCATTTTGAAAAATACCCGATTCACCTTACAAACTCATTAACGGGTAAAAAAGAGTTATTTAAGACAGTTAATCCTGGCCACGTAGGCATGTATGTGTGCGGGCCAACTGTCTATAATGATGTACACCTTGGCAACGTGCGTACCTTTATGACATTTGATGTTGTAGCGCGTTATATGAGGTTTTTGGGGTATAAAGTGCGCTACGTGAGAAACATCACTGATGTAGGCCATCTGGAGAATGATGCCGATGAAGGGGAGGATAAAATAGCAAAGAAAGCACGCCTTGAGCAGCTTGAGCCTATGGAGATTGTAAAGCATTACACTGAAGGCTTCCATGAAGTAATGCGCCAGTTTAACATACTCCCTCCTAGTATAGAGCCCTCAGCTACCGGGCACATTGTTGAACAAATTAAAATTATTGAAAAGCTTCTTCAGAACGGTTTTGCGTATGAGGCAAACGGTTCAATCTATTTTGATGTCACTAAATACAATGAGAAACATAATTATGGAGTTCTCTCCGGCAGAGTAATAGAAGAGTTGATGGAGAGTGGCCGCAAGCTTGACAGCCAGGATGAAAAACGTAACAAGATTGACTTCGCGCTCTGGAAAAAAGCTTCTGCTTATCACATTATGCGCTGGCCGTCACCTTGGAGCGATGGTTTCCCGGGTTGGCATATAGAGTGTACCGTAATGAGCACAAAATATCTGGGCGAGACTTTTGATATCCATGGTGGTGGAATGGATTTGAAATTCCCGCATCACGAATGCGAAATTGCACAAGCTGTTGGGGCTACTGGTAAAGATCCTGTCAACTACTGGCTGCATTCCAATATGCTTACCGTTAACGGACAAAAAATGAGTAAATCGCTAGGCAATTCATTTCTGCCGCGTGAGTTATTTGCGGGCAACCATCCTCTATTGGAAAAAGGTTATGGTGCCATGCCAGTTCGCTTCTTTATGATGCAATCTCATTATTCAAGCACACTTGATTTTTCTAACGAAGCATTAAGCGCTGCTGAGAAAGGTTATAAAAGATTAGTGAATGCTTTATCGACACTTAAAAAACTAGTGTATAAAGAAAGTAGTTCGATCAACAAAGATTTAACGGATGATCTTCATGCATTAATAGCCAATTGCTATGTTAATATGAGTGATGATTTCAACACTGCAAAAACATTAGCCGTGTTGTTTGAAATGTCTGCCCGCATTAATGATCTGAAGTCAGGCAATTTGCAAATCAGTCATGTTACACGTGAGACGTTTGATCTTTTTAAACATACTTATATTTCTTTTATGGAAGATGTTCTTGGTCTTCGTGAAGAAGAGGAACATAATCAGGAGTTGTTAACAGGTGTAATACAGGTGTTGATTGAAATGCGTAAGAAAGCACGCACAGATAAAAACTTTGCGCTCTCTGATAAAATACGCGATGATCTGAAAGCCCTGGGCGTTCAACTAATGGACGGCAAGAACGGCGAGATGAATTTTATCATCGAATAAAACATTATATACTAACCATGCTGAAAAAGCTTTTCATATTACCCATTCGCTTTTATCAGCTTAGCATTTCACCTTTGCTTGGCACACATTGCAGGCATGTTCCTTCATGTTCGCAATACACATTAGAAGCTATTGAAGAGTGGGGTGTTATTAAAGGCATTTGGCTGGGTATGAAACGTATCTCAAGATGTCATCCCTGGGGCACACACGGTTATGATCCTGTGCCCAAGAAGAAACTCTGAATTTATTTTATAACATCAACTTCGCATCAGCGACTTACCAATCAAACCATCCATTAACTTTTCATCACAGAAAGAGGATCAATCCTGATCATCTACAGAATTTATTTAGGGATAAGATTTATATTTAATAATCTCAGCCTTCACAACATGGCTGATTAAAATTTAAATATCAAATTTCTATGCCACTAAAGAAAACCAATCCTCCTTCAGCTAATAATCTTTCAAGAAGAACTTTTCTTAAAAATGCTGGTATGGCTGCTGCAGCCTTTACCATTGTGCCACGCTTTGTGTTGGGTGGCAAAAATTATAGAGCGCCAAGTGACAAATTATATGTTGCTGGTATTGGTGCAGGCGGCAAGGGCGAAGGTGATATTGCTTCATTCTTTAAAACCGGCAAAGCCGAAATTGCATATCTCTGTGATGTAGATGACAGACGCGCTGCTAAAAGTGTAATGAACTTTCCTGGCGCTAAATATTATAAAGACTTTCGTAAGATGCTTGATGTTGAACACAAGCATATAGATGCTGTATCGGTATCAACACCAGATCACAATCACGCCGTGCAAGCCTTGGCTGCCATGCAACTGGGCAAGCATGTGTATGTGCAAAAACCATTGACGCATGATCTTTACGAGGCACGAATGCTAACAGGCGCAGCTAAGAAGTATAAAGTAGTAACACAAATGGGTAATCAGGGAGCTTCTGGTGATGGCGTGCGCCAGTTGCAGGAGTGGTATAACGCTGGGCTATTGGGTGATGTGCATACTGTTTACTGCTGGACCAACAGACCGGTGTGGCCACAAGGTATTGCATGGTCTGATAAAAAAGCAGAGATACCAAAAGAGCTTGATTGGGATCTATGGCTTGGTACTGCACCCTACAAAGATTATGTAGAAAAAATTGTTCCCTTTAACTGGCGCGGCTGGTGGGACTACGGCACGGGTGCTCTTGGTGATATGGGCTGTCATATTATCGAACCACCTTTTAGAATATTAGGATTGAATTATCCAACAGATGTTACAGCAAGCGTTGGAAGTGTTTATGTTGATGAGTTTAAGCGCGGTTATTTTCCGGAAAGCTGTCCACCGTCGTCATATATTATCTTATCATTCCCTGAACGTAATGGAAAACCTCCTGTTAAAATGCATTGGATGGATGGCGGTATACAACCTGAACGCCCTGAAGAATTAGGCCCCAATGAAAAAATGGGTGATGGTGGTAACGGTGTTATATTCGTAGGAACGAAAGGTAAAATGATGTGTGGTACCTATGGTATGTATCCCTCCTTGTTACCGACATCTAAGAATACACAAGTTACAGTTCCTCAAACTATTGCCCGGGTAAATGGTGGCGCTGAAGGTCACTACGCACAGTGGGTAGATGCGTGTATAGCAGGTTATGGAAAAATGGAAGTAAGCTCGCCATTTGAAATAGCAGGACCGCTAACGGAAACTGTCATAATGGGTAATCTTGCTATTCGTAGTTTTGATATTCGTAAACCAAAAGTAGATAAGCCGACTGAGTTTGATTATCCGGGTCGCAACATCAAACTTTTATGGGATGGCATCAATATGAAAATCACAAACTTTGATGAAGCCAATCAATTTGTAAAAAGAGAATACAGACAAGGTTGGAAACTGTGATTATCTGATATTATAAAATAAATTTAGGATTTAGAACACAACAAACTGCGTTCTAAACCCTAAATCTAAAATGCTTCTCTTAATCAATTACTCATTCTTTGAAATCAGTATAAGCTGACCATAATGATAGCTTAGATGATTTGTACGATTGATTAATACATTGAGCTTATTTCGATGTGGCTCTTTGTCAAATTCTTCTTGTGAAACTGCTGTATGTCTTTCAAACCAGGTTTCAGGAGACATCTTGTTGAAATGGCTGGTAAGCTTTTCATTAATTTCATTCCAGTATTTTTTAAGATCAGCTATAGAAAACTGATCTGCTCCTTCTTTATCAGCATTCTTTAGAAAAGGAGTTTCCAGTTGAGGATATAGTTTGTCACCTAAAGAGAAAAGTGTAAACATGCCATCACTTACAGTAGCCAGATGACCCAGCAGATAAATGCCGCGGTTTCTGCCTGGCGCTACTTCTTTTAAGAGTTGTTCGTCAGTAAAAGTATTGAATAGCTTATCTGTTCTTTTTACATAAGTATCCCAGGCACTGAGTGCCATTTTTACAAATAGTTGTTGTTGATCTTTCATGGTGGAGTTTAAGTTTTAATCATCTGATAATAGATTTCATACGCATTGAGTTCCTTTACAGCAACATTTATTTTTATTAATCTGAGCCAACCTGTAATGGGTTTGATTACGATCATAAATTCCCTACTTTGTGTTCTCTCAGAAACTCATTAAAGAAGATATATGAAAAAATTTAGTTATTGTTTTTTAATAAGCTTTTGCTTTTTAATTATGTCAGGATCAGTATTTGCTCAAACAAAAAAGAATGCATCTGTATTACGACATGTTGTGCTTTTCAAATTTACAGACACAACCCAACCGGCAGATGTTAAAAAAATTGAAGATGCTTTTCGCGCGTTGTCAGGAAAGATTTCACTCATTAAAGATTTTGAATGGGGAACCAACAGCAGCCCGGAAAATTTGAATCAAGGACTTACGCATTGCTTTCTGGTAACATTTAACAGTGATAAAGACAGAGATGCCTACTTAGTGCATCCTGATCATCAGGCCTTCGTTGAAATTCTAAAGCCCCATCTTGATAAGGTTACCGTTATTGATTACTGGTCTGCAAAGTAAATACAGTAATGAACAACACACTGTTCATTACTGCACAAGTTCTGATTGATAAATCAGTCTAAAAAAACCTGTTACAACTTTTTACATTTGGCATGAGTGTGGCTTATACCTAACGTAAATTTTCTACGTTATAGGTTCATGGAAAAATTAAAGCTATTCTTCTGGTATTGTTCTGGCGCTAATATTGATCTCCTTAAAAAATGTCCTACAGAGTCGTCCAAGTATGTAGGTATTGGAGCAACCATTTTCTTTACAGGAATTTTTGCATCACTGGCAGCAGGTTACGCTCTCTACACTGTATTCGATAACATCTGGGCGGCAATAGGTCTTGGTTTAATCTGGGGACTTATGATTTTTAATCTTGATCGCTATATAGTTTCAAGCATGCGCAAAGATGGAAACCGAAGCCGCGAATTTGCAGCAGCACTACCACGTCTTGTATTAGCATTGTTAATCTCACTAATCATTGCCAAGCCGCTGGAGATGAAAATCTTTGAAAAAGAAATTCAGTCGGAGTTAGTTATTATGGAACAACAGATTATTACGGCGCAAGAGTCTGAGATCAAGCAACGCTTTCAACCAGACCAGGAGAAAACAAAAACAGAAATAGCTTCACTAAAACAAGAGGTAGCCACTAAAACAGCAACACGCGATGAACTTAATCGCATTGCCCAGCAAGAAGCCGATGGCACAGGAGGAAGCAAAAAAAGAAATGCTGGTCCTATTTATAAGATCAAGAAAGCTGATGCTGACAGGGCCAATCATGAGCTTGAAGAACTGATTAAGAAAACAGATGCATTAATCAATCAAAAACTTTTATCAATAGCCAATCGGGATTCTTCACAAACATCAGAGACATCTGCGCTCACGCGTCAGAAAATTGATGGACCTGCTGCACGCATGGAAGCACTCAGTCGGTTAACTACACAGCATGATGCCATCTGGTGGGCCAACTGGTTTGTGATTTTACTTTTCATCGCCGTCGAAACGGCTCCTGTGTTCATCAAACTTATTTCGAATCAAGGACCTTATGATCATCTGCTAAAAATAACTGAGCACGGCTTTGAGGCTCAACGTATTGAACAAGTTGCTGTAATCAATGCAGACGTAAAATCTAGAACTGAAAAATTACCCACTACAGAATCTGATTTCGCGAAAGACAGGTTAGATATTCGCTTGAACGAATCAGCTTAATTTCTCTCAGAATAATAGAATAAAAAAAAAGCCAGTCACTTTCGTAACTGGCTTGCTCCTCCTTCTGGACTTGAACCAGAGACCCTCTGATTAACAGTCAGATGCTCTAACCAGCTGAGCTAAGGAGGAATTTGGGAGTGCAATATTAGGGATTTGAGCTTTAATTATCCAAAAAACGCTCTGACTTTTTTAAAAAATATTCCCGAATGTTTCAATCAGCCCTATTACGCCCCTTTTTATTCCTTATCTAAAAATGGATAATGATAATCCACTGGTGTTACAAACGTTTCTTTAATCGTGCGCATCGAAACCCAACGCAATAAATTCACTTTTGCACCAGCTTTATCGTTTGTACCAGAACCTCTGGCACCACCAAAAGGTTGCTGCCCTACTACGGCGCCGGTTGGTTTGTCATTGATGTAGAAATTACCCGCTGCGTGTGTTAATTTCTTAGAAGCGAGTTCTATAGCGTAACGATCTTTTGAGAAGATCGAGCCTGTAAGCGCATACGGCGAAGTACTATCAACAAGCTCAAGTGTCTGTTCAAAATTTTCTTCGTGGTAAACGTACACGGTAAGTACTGGCCCGAAAATTTCTTCACACATGGTGATAGAAGATGGATCTTTCGATTCTATTACTGTGGGCTCAATAAAATAGCCCATCGACTTGTCATATTTTCCTCCGGCAATAATTTCTGTTAGTGGATTGGTGCGTGCTTTTTCGATGTAGCCTGTAATGTTGTTAAATGCTCTCTCATCGATAACTGCATTAACAAAATTACCAAAGTCTTCCGTTGGCCCCATCTTAATTGTTTTCAACTCATCGATTACGATGGCCTTAACATCTTCCCAAAGATTTGAAGGAATGTAGCACCGTGATGCCGCAGAACATTTTTGCCCCTGATATTCAAATGCACCCCTCACCATAGCAGTTGCCACTTCGCGGGCATTGGCACTTTTATGTACCATGATAAAATCCTTACCGCCTGTTTCTCCAACAATACGCGGATATGTTCTGTAGTTTTGGATATTCTCACCAATGGTTTTCCACATACGTTGAAAAACTTTAGTGCTGCCTGTAAAATGTAAGCCTGCAAAATCAGGATGACTGAAAACAATATCGCCTGCTGCGGGGCCATCAACATAAATTAAATTGATTACGCCCTCCGGCAAACCTGCTTCTATTAAAACCTGCATGATAACATTGGCAGCATAGATTTGCGTATAGGCAGGTTTCCAAACTACGGTGTTACCCATCATAGCCATACATGCCGGAAGATTACCAGCAATAGCCGTGAAATTGAATGGCGTTACCGCGAATGTAAAACCTTCAAGCGGACGGTATTCCATACGATTCCAAACACCTGAAGATGATTCTGGTTGCTCATTATAAATCTGGCTGGCGAAGTACGCATTGAAGCGAAGGAAGTCGATCAGCTCACATGCTGAATCAATCTCTGCCTGGTAAGCATTCTTGGATTGCCCCAGCATGGTGGCCGCATTAATTTTATAACGATAAGGACCTGCCAGCAAATCGGCTGCTTTAAGAAAAATGCTAACGCGATGTTCCCATGATAAATTTGCCCACAATTCTTTCGATCCTAACGATGCATTGATGGCTTGTTCTACGTGAGCTGCATCACCTTCATGAAAATATCCGAGAATGTGTTTATGATCGTGTGGAGGTGATAGTGGCTTCTTAACTTCAGTTCTAACTTCCTCTCCACCAATGTACATGGGGATATCCAAAACCTGAGCGCGTGCATCCTCGAGTGCTTTTTTTAAAGCCTTTCGCTCTTTTGACCCAGGGGCATAGCTTAGTACAGGTTCGTTTTTAGGAATAGGAACATGAAAAAATCCGGTTGACATGGAAATCAATTTAGGTTAATAACTCAGTTTTGGAACACAAAACTAACACTTGGAAGGTAAAGAGCAATTTTATTGTATCATGAAGCAAATCCACATTATAGTATAGAGCGAAGTTCTATCAAATCCCGAATTTCATGTTTCACCAGATCGTGGTGAGGTATAGCTTCTGGATTGAAAAATACTGTATCGATCGTAGCATTTCTGGCTCCGGCCATATCGGTAAGTAAATTATCGCCTATCATAATGCTTTCATGTGGCTGAATACCATTTAATTTCATAGCATACTCAAATATTTCACGGGCTGGCTTTTTGTGTCCTGCTTTTTGAGAGGTAATGATGTGGTTAAAGTATGGAGTGAGTTTACCCGAAGCCACTTTAACGGGTTGAATTTCTTCAAAGCCATTCGTAACAATGGTAAGACTATACTTTTCAGAAAGATACTGCACTATTTCAAGTGCATTGGGTAATAGATGTCCTTTCAGCGGACAAGTCTTTAAATAGACTTTTGAAAGATGATCAGAGAATTGTTCTTCATGTGCACCAAAGGGTTCAAGCACTTGTTTGAAACGTTCCTTGCGAATAACCTCACTGGTAATTAAACCTCGATCGTATAAGTCCCACAATTGAAAATTCACCTTCTTAAATTGCTCGCAAAAATGATCAGGACTTGTAACACCTCTCTCTGCCAATGAAAAAGAATCATAAAGCTCTTTCAGTGTTTCGCTTGAGTTAGTTTCATAATCCCAAAGCGTATGATCAAGATCGAAGAAGATGCATTTGTAGTTCATAAATTCAATAGTCAATTCGATGGATTATTGACTGTTTTATTTCTTTTGCCACTGTTGTATTTGGGCTTTGTTAACGGCTAGCTCACGATTGGAGTAGAGGGTTTGATAAAGCTGTTGGTCTTTCTGGAGCTGAGCATCTTTGCGCAAAAAAGAAAGAATCTGTTTTACAATCTCATCTACTTCATCTTTTATCTGATAGAAGACCCAATGATTGTAACGACGATAGGACAGAATACCTGAATTCTTTAAGTAGATAAGATGGCGAGAGGTCTTAGCCTGCGTGAACTCCAGGATATGCTCCAAATCTGAAATACACATTTCTCCGTTTATAAAAATCAGATGGAGAATTCGTACTCGCGATTCGTCGGCACACGCTTTAAAAATCTGGGCCCCTAGTGTTAAATTGAAACTTTTTAACCTCATGCGTCATCTTTAGACATGAGCCAAAGGTATAGAAATTAGGCACTATTCGTGCTAATATATATATTTGAAAAATTGGGTTTGAATGTGACCGCCGTGAAATATAATATTCTGAAAAATATCATTTTAAGCTTATTTTGTGCTGTTTGCCTTGTTGCAACCTTTGACTCTTCGGCTCAAAATCAAAAACGAGTTATTCAATT
>DATJHZ010000518.1:0-11331 GCA_035493595.1 Cyclobacteriaceae bacterium
ACATCAATGATAGGAAACGCCGGACTCTTAAATGTGTTTTGTCTATAGAATTGCTGAATAGAAGGCGTGTATCCCAACGCATAGTAATCCGATTGCCAATGCATATCAACTCCACCATGCATATCCATGTTACCATTAAAGAATATATTAGAATACGACAGTTGACTGTTGACGAATAGTTTTGGCATGGAGAGCACAGCATCCTCATTTTTTAAAAGCTCAGTATAGATACCCTGGCCACTGAGCCTTATATGACGAAGCATGGTTAACGAAAGATTAATCTCCGGCGATGCAACAACTTGCGTACCGCTTGATTGAACTGGCAGAATAACCTGAGGGTCACCTGTATTCTTATCATATTTAAAATAAACATAGTTATACAGACGCGTAAAGGTAATACCTGGAGAGAACGTGAACACCCTGGAATTATAATGCAGGTTGCCATTAATCTGTGTTGCCTGAACAGGATCAAAATCATTATTCCATTCATTATGACTTCCTCTGTATGCCTGGTATAAAAGTCCAGGAGCGTATTGCAATTGTTTCAGTGAAGCATCAAACCATTTACTTTTTATACTTCCCTCCGCTCTGAAGTTTCCATTGTTTTGTATTTCTAACCATGCATTAACCTCACCTATAGAATCAAGAAACAAACTCATCCTTCCTCCAATGTAATGCTCAGTAGATTTTGTGGGCACTGTAATTTCCTGAGGCACCAGGTATTTATATTGCATGTTGTATTGCCTGATGGCATAGTATCCATTATAGAAGAGCTTGGCCAGATTACCCTTAAACCCGGCTTCGTTTCGCATGCTGATAAAATTTGCCTTGTCGCTTACGGCTGTGCTGTCCACTGGTGTGACATCTCCAAAATATGCCTTATTGAGTGACTTGTCAAAAAAGTAATTCGCCTGGCGATAAGTATCCAGTGTATGATAAACCTGAATTCCTTTCTTCAGCAGATTGTATTGTTGAAAAAGATGGATGCTAAGTCTTCGCTCAAAAGTTTGAGCGGTAGTAAGAAAAGGTTGTGCGTTAGCGTAGAAATAACTCTTCAAAAAGCTTGAGTCCTGAACTGACACACCTCCGTTTTCATTAGAGGCATAATGATGTCGTCGAAAATTAACAAAGAGTCTGTAAGTGCTGTCTTTACTCTGATATGTGGTGTACAAATCATAGTATGTAGTTTTTACATTCCTGTCGCCTTTACCTGTGCGAAGAACCTGCTTATCAATAAAAAGACCTCTGTAATCAAAACCAAAATTCCATCTCGGATTAATATTACGACTGAAGTTTATCGCCGTTAGTGAGCGCCCCTTACCTCCAATAATAACCTTCACATTGGAGTATGGAGATTTCGTATTAAAATATTTTACCTGCTCACTATTCCAATATAAGTCAAACTGCTGAAATCCGGATGTTGCACCAATAAGGTCTGGTGTCTGATAAAATATCGGGCGACTTGCCGTTCCAATATTTCCGAGATCCTGATACAGATAATTGTAGCGTTGTACAAAAGTAAATCGATGATAATTATTAATAGCTGTATCTAGTGGGTGTAATATCTCGCGATTAAAGAAAACATCCTTCTCATAAAAATAACGGGATGTTGTGGGACCATAGACCTGCTTGGTGGTATCGTCAATGATACGTGAACCTTTTCTGCGTGCTGGTCCATCATCCTGAGCTTGAACAGAAATAGCCAGCGTGAAGAGAATACCTGCAATGATTACAATTCGCAAAAAATACACGCGCAAAAATAAGATTCGTTTAAGGAGAAAATAAAAGGTCATGGTACTATTTGTCATCAGCATGGTTAAAAATACTTAGTACCATCTCATCAAAATCCTCTCCATCTTTTAAAAATTCAGTTTCAATTGGCAAATAAAATAAAGGCATCTGCACAATAAGTTGTTTAAATTGTTCAGTATCGATCTTTACCATGTCTTTTTCAGTGGTAAGCAGCATTGCTTCCGAGTTGGCCTTCGAAAACTGATTAAGCTCTTCCAGATCTTTTAATGTGTAATGATAATGATCTTTAAAAGAAAAGTGTTTTAAAAGCGTGTATCCTGATTTAACATAGCTCACCAATGACTCAGGATTGGCAATACCAGAAATGAGGATGACCTTTTCTTTCGTCTGCTGCTGACCTCCAAAAGGCACCGGATAACCGTAACGGATTTTAGAATAGAAAACCCTTTTGTTTGTATATTTTCTGATCTCACTTTCCATCGCCATAAAAGTGTCGTCCGATATTTGTGTCGGGCATTTCGTTATCACAATCACATCAGCACGATCGGCACCACCTCGCGACTCTCGTAAACGACCTGCGGGAATTAAATAATCTTTATAAAATGGTTTACTAAAGTCGCTCAGTAAAATTGAAAATGATGGTCTTACAAATCTGTGTTGAAAAGCATCGTCCATCAAAACAACATTTGTTTCAGGGTATACATGCAGAATGTTGGGGATTGCAAGCGCACGCTCCTCTCCCACGGCAACGGTTATCTTATCATTATATTTCCGAAAGAATTGAAATGGCTCATCGCCAAGCGTAGAGGCATTGTCTAAACTGTTGCCTATACGCAAACCTTTTGTTTTTCTCCCATATCCGCGACTGAGTGTTGCTACCTTGTACTTATCAGAAAGCAGTCTCACGAGATGTTCAATCATAGGCGACTTCCCCGTTCCGCCAGCCACCAGATTACCAACGCTGATTACAGGTAAGTCAAACTTCACAGACGGCTTAAGGCCCAGATCAAAAAGTCTGTTCCGCAAGCCGGTGATCATTCTATAAAGGCCGGCAAAAGGCAAAAGCAAAATTCGCAACACCATAACTAGGCAGCAAAAATACAATTAACTTTCAACCCTCAACGCCAGGTAAACATGACGAACCTAAAAATAAAAGACATAACAGACTATCTGGAATCGCTTGCCCCCAGGCCTTATCAGGAATCTTATGATAATTCCGGGCTCCTTACCGGAAATCACCACGACCCGGTTACTGGAATTCTGGTAACACTTGATTGCACGGAAGCGGTGGTGCAAGAAGCAATTGATTCAAATCATAATCTGATTGTAGCGCATCATCCCATCATTTTTAAAGGTCTGAAAAAGCTAACCGGAAGTAATTACGTCGAGCGCACCATCATCAAGGCTATAAAAAACAACATTGCCATCTATGCCATCCATACCAATCTGGACAATGTTCACACGGGAGTAAACAAAAAAATTGCTGATAAGATAGGACTCCAAAACCTTAAGATCCTGGTTCCCCGTGGCGATACCCTGACTAAACTCACCACCTTTATACCGACCGATTCTGTAGGAGTCGTGATGGAAGTACTTCACCAGGCAGGTGCCGGCCAGATAGGAAATTATAAAAATTGCAGCTTTAGTGTTGAAGGCACTGGTACTTTCTCCCCTAACGACGCTGCCAATCCTTTTATAGGCAGCGCGGGCAAACAGGAATATGTAAAGGAGACTCGTGTTGAAGTAATTCTGGCCAGCCATCTGGAAGGAAAAATAATTGCAGCACTCCGAAAAAGTCATCCGTATGAAGAAGTTGCTTATTATTTAACGTCGTTAACAAATGAAAATCAAGAAGTTGGATCAGGAATGATAGGTGAGCTAAAGGAACCTGTTGAACCAATCGAGTTTTTAAAGCGTTTGAAAATCAGTATGCAATTAAGCATGATCAGACACACCTCTTTAATAAATAAGCCCATTAAAAAAGTGGCTGTTTGTGGAGGATCAGGCAGTTTTCTTCTTTCAAAGGCCATTCAGGCAGGGGCAGATGCCTTTATAACCGCAGATTTCAAGTACCATGAGTTCTTTGATGCCGAAAATCGCATCGTTATCGCAGACATTGGTCACTATGAAAGTGAGGTTTTTACCAAAGACCTATTAAAAGATGTATTAATGGAAAAATTTCCTACTTTTGCGATCAATTTTTCGAAAACCGTTACCAATCCAATAAGCTACTTATAAAGAATGGAAAATCAATCGATCTCTCAGAAACTCGAAGCACTTGTAAAACTCCAAGCCATTGACACTAAAATTGACGAACTCAGAAAATTAAGAGGTGATCTGCCTGACGAAGTTAGGGACCTGGAAGATGAAATTGAAGGCTACAAAGTAAGATTGACCCGCTTCGAAGGAGAGCAAAAAGAATTTGAAGAAGGAATTAAAAAGAATAAAGAAGGCGCAAAAGAGGCGGATAAGCTTATCAAGAAGTACGCAGAACAGCAGAAAAATGTAAGAAACAACCGCGAGTTTGATGCCATCACAAAAGAAATAGAGCTTCAGGAATTAGAAATTCAGATTTGCGAGAAGAAATCAAAAGAAGCTAAAGAGCAGATTCAAGCCAAGAAAGAAGAGATTGAAAAGACTGAAACTCAGATTAATGAGCGCACAGAGCATCTCAACATCAAGAAAAAAGAATTAGATGAAATTCTTGCCGAAAGTCAGGAAGAAGAAAAGAGACTTTTAGCTGATCGCGAAAAGGCTACCAAGAAGATTGAAGACAAGCTGCTTAAGTATTATGAAAGACTTCGTGGAAGCTTATCAAATGGCTTAGCCGTAGTACGCGTTGTACGTGGCGCTGCTGAAGGATGTAACATCGTTATCCCTCCTCAGAAAATTGCCGAGATTCGTGAGAAGAAAAAAATTGTGATTGATGAACACTCTGGTCGTATATTAGCAGACGTAGACATGGATTCATTGGATGAAGGCGACAAGCCTAAGAGTGCCAAGACTCCTGTTGTTGTTCCAAACAGAAGAAAGAAAGTTGAATAATTTTACAGTACACATTATACCCAATAGAAAGGCAAGCCTAACCGCTTGCTTTTTTTTATTCTTTACGTGCTTTACAAGTCACGCACAGCACTGGCAGTTTGATACTAACTCCCTCAAGGCCTACAATCTGGCCCTCAACCTGCAGATCGAAGAGGCCCTTGCTCTCATCCCCGAGCCCAAGACCAATCAGGAGCATTACGTTGTTTCATTGGCACAGTCGTTAGAGCTCCTCATCAATGAAGACAATGAGAAGTTCTCCGAGTATGAAAGTCAGTTTCAAAAGATACTGGAGCGCAGAATAAAATCAGCATCTCCAGAAGAGTATTTCCTTCAGGCAGAGTTGCACATGCAATGGACTTTTGTCTACCTGAAATTTGGACACGAACTGGATGCTGCCCTCAACCTGAGACAAGCTTATTTAATTGTACAGGATTGCAAAAAGAATTATCCCAACTACATAGCAATCAAAAAAACTTCAGGACTTCTTGATCTCATTATCGGTTCCATTCCTGAAAAGTATGAATGGGTTTTAGGATTACTTGGCATGCAAGGCTCCATAGATTTTGGTTTTAAGGAGCTTGAATCTGTTGAACTTGGCGACTCTCATCTTGGGTTTGAGGCTGAAATTCTTCACGCGCTGGTTCAAGGTTATATCCTCCAAAAACCAGATGTTGGCGTTGCAGAGATTACTGCTATTCTAAAGGAACATCCCGACAATAAATTAGTATTATTCCTGGCGGCAGCATTGTCTATTAAAAACTCGCAAAGCGAAGAAGCTATAGATTATCTGCATAAGATAACATCTTCAAATCAGGGGATGCCAATCTATTACGCCTATTACCTGCTGGGCGAAGTGTACCTTCACAAAGCTGATTATGTTACAGCAATAACATCGTATCGTTGGTTCTTAAAGCATTATAAGGGGCAGAATTATCTTAAAGATGCTAACTACAAAATTGGTCTCTGTTATTTACTGAATGGTAATAGTAACGATGCCGCCGTTACATTCAAGGCGACAAAATCTATTGGTAAAGAATCGTGTGAGGCAGACCGATACGCCGCTCGAAGTATAGCTGAACCAGAATTTCCACACATCGAACTCACCAAAGTACGTTACTATACCGATGGCGGATATTATACTGAAGCCCAAAAGATTTTAGAGAGTATCACACCAAAAGATATTCCAACAAAACGTGATCAGGTAGAGTACTATTATCGTAAGGCAAGGCTTGCACACAAAACCAACAAGCTATCGGCGGCTAAACTTTTTTATAAACAAACCATTGATTTGAATGGCGAAGAGTCGTGGTACTACGCACCAAACTCGTGTCTCCAGCTTGGCTATATATTAGAGAATGAAAAAGATTTTGCTGGGGCAGAACACTATTTTGAGCAAGCAATGATCTACAAAAAACACGAATACAAAAACAGTATCGATAGCAAAGCTAAATCGGCACTTGGTCAGCTTAACAAGCGTAAATGATCAACATCATTATGCTTCTCAATAGTAAAAGTTGAGTTTGTATAATCCAGCAGATAGAGCCCGAGGTTTCTATGTTCGAAAGAGTCCATATTCTTAAGCTCTAATTTCAATAAATAGCACAACAGAATTCGAATTGAACGGCCATGCATACAGATGAGAATAGGGTTCTCATTCTCCTTACTTAGGATGTACTCCATAACCGGTTTCATCCGGGCAACAACATCTTCAGGGCTCTCCCCTTTTTCAATTTTCATAGACGTATTACCAAGCTGCCATTGCTTAAGCATGTAGTGATAATATTCGTCTTCTTCAGGTGTTATGGCATGCCCCTCTTTGGTGCCCCAGCTAATTTCATTCAGTCCTGCAAACGCTTCATGTGGAAGGCCTAGATCTAAAAAAGACTGAACCGACTCCTGGCTTCTCACCAGGGCTGATGTATAAACTTTTGTAAACGGAATATCTTTATAATTATCAAAAAAAGCCTGAGCCTGGGCCCTGCCAGTTGCGTTTAAACTGCTGTCAACCCCGCTACCTTGAACAATATTCCGAAGATTGAAATCCGTCTGGCCATGACGGATAAGGTAAATTTTTTTGCTGCTCAATTTTACTTTATTTTGGGCGCAAGTATAGCTAATCAAAAGCAGTTATTACCTATGCCTGCTTTACGAATTAGCAACTAAATGGCGAAATTTCCCCAAACTAAATACAATTAACCGATGGGTATCTTTAGAAAGGACGTTACACTTAACCAAATTAATGCCCTCTCAGTCAATACCTTGGCAGCCAACATAGGCATCGAGTTCATTGCCATTAATGAAGACTCACTTGTTGCAAAAATGCCTGTCGATTCGCGAACACATCAGCCCATGGGTTTGTTACATGGTGGCGCATCAGTAGCCCTGGCAGAAACGTTGGGAAGTGTTGCCGCTACTTGCTGCATAAATACAAACGAACAGTTTTGTGTAGGGCTTGAAATAAATGCAAATCATATTAAAGGAGTAAGTAAAGGCTTTGTTATAGGAACAACAAAGCCAATACATATAGGGAAGAAAACACAGGTGTGGGAAATCAGAATTACGACGGAAGAAAATGAGATTGTCTGCATCAGTCGTATAACGATGGCCGTATTAGATAAAAAGAAGTAAGGGATTGCGAATGGATACGAAAACATTAAGCTCACTTGAAAAACGTTCTGAAACAGATTTTATATCATTTCTCGTTAGTTACTCCGTTAAAAACAATTACTCGCTCGCGCTGTGGCGATTACCTAACTCAGAAGTAAGACGCGCCATTCTTTCGCGTGATTACAGGAAAGTAAAAAAAGACAACCTGCTTGAAGAGTCACCCGCAGGATTCATTTTCAGTCCATTCGATAATACAAAAGACAGTTATTTTCTAGATGCCGACTTCACGTTCTGCTTTGAGAAAGGCGAAATAAAGTTACCAGCAACACCCGCTGAGAACAATTCATGGACATGGCTTCAGGAACAGTTTAAGAAAGAGACAGAATTCAAACAGCACCTTCCGTCTAGCGCTGCTCACGCTACAAAATCAACAGAAGAGAATGATTACAAAAATCTGGTTGAAAAATGTCTGGAACAGATTAACGCCGGCTCATTCGAAAAAGTAGTGCCCTCCAGAAGAAAGCTGATAGATCTGCCAGCAGACTTTAACCTGATCAATTCCTTCCTGAAACTTTGTAGCGCTTACCCCAATGCTATGGTATCTTGTGTAAGCATACCCGGTGTAGGTCATTGGATGGGCGCCAGTCCAGAGTTACTCGTTAGCATAGAAGATAATACTATATTTAAAACCGTAGCGCTGGCAGGAACAAAACCGTATACCGACAACATGAATTTAAAAACAGTTGCCTGGACAGAGAAAGAAATTGAGGAACAGGCACTGGTAGAACGATACATCATAAGCTGCTTCAAAAAAATACGATTACGTGAGTATGATGAGCACGGCCCTAAAACTTTTATTGCCGGCAATCTGCTTCACCTGAAATCAGAATTTACGGTCGATATGAAAGCCACTAATTTTCCTCAACTCGGATCGACCATGCTTCAATTACTGCATCCAACGTCTGCTGTTTGTGGAATGCCGCTAGATACCTCATTGCAATTTATAAAAGACAACGAGGGCTACGACAGAGAATTTTATGCCGGTTATCTCGGCCCTGTCAATATTCAAAACACCACGAACATCTTTGTCAACATCCGATGCATGAAGTTGCTCGGCGAGAAGGCTATCTGTTACGCTGGTGCAGGCGTAACGCACGAGTCTGATCCTGAAGAAGAGTGGCAGGAAACTGAATTAAAATTCAACACCTTACTCAATATAATTCTATAACATAATATCATTCCACAGCTTATTAATCCATTAATGAATCGCTTTCAACCTATTTACGACATCGCCGAAATCTGTTCAGGCAAAGGAGTGGTAAATGCTGTATTATGTCCGGGTTCCAGATGCGCACCTTTGGTAATGGCCTTCGCCCGACATGAAAAAATAAAAACAAGAACTTTTAGTGATGAGCGTAGTGCAGGCTTCGTTGCCCTTGGTCTCTCGCAACAATCAAAGCAACCAGCTGTAGTTGTCTGCACATCAGGTACAGCAGCGTATAATCTCTCTCCCGCTGTAGCGGAGGCATTCTTCAGCGAAACTCCCCTACTCGTATTAACTGCAGACAGGCCTGCCGAGTGGATTGCTCAACACGATGGACAAACCATTTACCAGGCTGATATTTTTGGTAAGCATGTAAAAAAATCATTTCAGCTTCCACAAGAGTATGATCACCCGGATAATCTCTGGGCCATCAATCGTATTGTAAACGAAGCAATCAATCTAGCTAAGCAGGAACCTTGCGGACCAGTTCATATTAACGCGCCATTCAGAGAACCATTATATCCTTCAAGTAACGAAGACGTCACATTCACTAAATCAGTTCGCATTCTTGAAGAAGAAATAAATGAAACAATAATTAGTGACGATGCTAAGCTTAACATTCAGATTGGATTTAAAAGTTATCATCATGTTTTAATCGTTGCCGGCCAGCAAGATTATAATCCTGAATTAATTAAAACACTGAACGAATTTTTCTCCAAACACAACATTCCCATTGTAGCCGATATAACGGCCAATGTTCATCCTATAGAAAAACTGGTTGCCCATGCAGATCTTTTTCTGGGGCAGGCATCAGAAGAAGTCAAGAAAAGTCTTCAACCAGATTTGCTGATCACGTTTGGTAAATCTGTGCTTTCCAAAAATCTAAAAGTATTCCTGCGGAAATATTCACCGAAGGCACATTGGCATATTCAACAAGCCGGTCCTGTTGTAGACGTATTTCAAAACCTGACAAAAGTAATACGATCAACACCACAGAAATTCTTCAAAACCGTTAGTCAGTTTTCAAGAACAGAAGGTTTTGAAAATCAAAAGCAAAACAACTATAACAAACTCTGGGAGATTGAAGAACGAAGAGCTCAACGTTGTATTACAGAATTCTTTCCGCACAAAGACTTTGCTGAACTTGAATTAGTAAGAGAGATACTTTTAGCCTTGCCTGCCAATTGTAATTTACATCTGGCTAATAGCATGAGTGTTCGCTATGCCAATTTTATTGGATTAACTGCAGCACAATCAGGTATTCATGTTTACTCAAATCGAGGTACAAGTGGTATTGATGGTTGTACCAGCACAGCTATTGGTCATTGTTTAGCCGACAATAAAAGACCAAATATCCTCATCACGGGTGACCTGGCTTTCTTTTATGACAGAAATGCGTTCTGGAATAATTATCCAACACCAAATTTAAGAATAGCTTTACTGAACAATCATGGTGGCCTGATCTTTAAAATCATTGATGGTCCCGGCACTTTGCCTGAAACAGATGAGTACTTCGTTACAACTCAAAAACTTAATGCCAAAAGTCTTTGTGAGGAATTTGGCATCAGCCACCTTGCACTGGATCTCAAACGAAAACTAAAGAATCTGTTAAAAGATTTCTACGACTTTGACGGCGCAACAAAAATTCTCGAATTAGAATCAAGTTCTTCCATCAATAAAACCATATTTGATAACTTTAAACTGAAAATTAAAAAAGCATATGACTTATAAATATTCCTGGGAAAAAATAAAAGAGTATAAAGAAATTGTATTTCATAAGTATCAGGGCATTGCGCGCATCAGCATTAATCGCCCAGAAGTGCATAACGCCTTTACTCCCCTTACTGTAAGTGAAATGATTGATGCCATGAATGTATGCCGTGAAGATGCAGACATTCGGGTTATCATCTTAACTGGTGAAGGTGGCAAGGCTTTCTGCAGTGGTGGTGATCAGAGTGTTCGTGGTCATGGTGGATACATTGGGCAAGACACTATTCCAAGATTGAATGTGCTTGATCTTCAGAAGATGATCAGGTCAATACCTAAACCTGTAATTGCTGCTGTTGCTGGCTGGGCCATTGGTGGAGGCCATGTATTGCACGTAGTATGCGATCTAACCATAGCAGCTGATAATGCCCGCTTCGGACAAACTGGCCCTAAAGTAGGCAGCTTTGATGGCGGCTTTGGTGCTTCATACCTGGCTCGTATTGTTGGCCAGAAGAAAGCTCGCGAAATCTGGTACCTCTGCGATCAATACGACGCGCAGGAAGCCTTAGACATGGGTCTCGTAAACAAAGTTGTGCCATTAGAGAAACTTGAAGAAACCTATGTAGAGTGGGCTAACAAGATCATTAAGAAAAGTCCGCTGGCAATCCGTATGCTCAAGAGTTCGTTCAACGCTGAACTTGATGGCCAAGCTGGTATCCAGGAACTGGCAGGAAATGCAACCCTCCTTTACTACCTGAGTGAAGAAGCCAAAGAAGGTAAAAATGCATTCCTTGAAAAAAGAGATCCTGATTTCTCCAAGTATCCCAAGTTCCCATAGCATTATATAAAATGTAGATCAACAATGGGCGGTAATTGATAATAATTAATCGTCCATTTTTGATTTTTAGGATAACGTGTTGTATTTAAATGCCATACTTAAACCCGAGAGTTGTGTA
>DATJHZ010000519.1:0-17358 GCA_035493595.1 Cyclobacteriaceae bacterium
AACGATGGACCCTCATAGAGCCTCACTGAATGATTGGCAGTTTTTACCAGGTAACTCGATGTGCCTCTCACACGAGTAACACTTGTCTCAATTACCTTTTCAGTTGAATGCAAGAATGGCAAGGTGTAGTCAAGCATAAAAATTATCATTGTTGCAAGACCTGCCCAGGTTAACCAACTTATGTATGGAAGATATTTTCTCATCAGTTCAACACTCTCGTTAACACGTGGAGTTGTTGGCCGTGGCTGACGTTTTCGATAGGCAGGGTCGCGGTGCGCCGGGCTAGCATGCGCATAAATATCATCGGGCGTTAAATCAGTCGTTGAAGGTGCCTGTCTTTTCAGATCGTATCGCCTTCGATTCTCTTCGTCTCCTAAAATTTCGTAGGCTTCATTGATCTCCTGGAAAATAGCCTCAGCCTCAGGTGATGGATTTTTATCAGGGTGATATTGTAAAGCAAGTCGCCGGTATACACGACGTATTTCCGCAGAGGGTGAAGTTGGGCTGACACCCAAAATCTCATAGTAATCTTTCATGGGACTTCAATATATAAAAATGCCGGAATAGGATTTATATGATTTTAAGATTACAAAGCGAACAATAAAAACCGAAGAAACCCACTTTCCTTCTAAAGACAAATAGTATATAATGCTTAAACTCGTGTGATAATTATCACTTCCCAAACATATCCGAGATAATAGTTTTATTTCAATAAAGTACAATTAACTTAGTTACGAAAGACTCTACTCATATGGTAAAACATATACTCATCACGGGAGCATCTGGCTTAATCGGGACACGATTAACGGAGATGCTTCTTGCCAAAGGTTATTCCGTAGCCCACTTGGGTAGATCCAAAAAAGAAGATGGGGTAAAATCATTTATCTGGAATGTTGACAAACAAATTATCCAACCTGGCGCACTCAAAGGTATCACTGCTGTAATTCACTTAGCAGGTGCAGGTGTGGCCGAGAAACGCTGGACCGAAGAACGCAAACAGGAAATATTGGAGAGTCGTACGAAGTCCACCGCGCTATTGCTTGATGAATTAAAAAAAGGTCATCATACTGTTACATCATTTATCTCCGCATCGGCTATTGGCTACTATGGCTTTGAACATGATGATAAAGTTTTTCATGAAGAGGATACACCGGGCACAGATTTTTTAGCGCAGGTAACCCGTCAATGGGAAGATGAAGTTAGCAAGATTAGTAACCTTGGCATTCGTGTTGTAAAAATAAGAGTCGGTGTAGTGTTAAGTGAGAAAGGTGGAGCGTTGAAAGAGATGAGTACACCTATTCGGTTGTATGCAGGCTCGCCGCTTGGCACCGGTAAGCAAATGATGAGTTGGATTCACCTCGATGATCTGTGTGCAATCTTTATAAAGATGCTTGAAGAAGAGCAGCACATCGGAACATTTAATGCTGTTACTCCTCATCCGGTAAGCAATGCAGAATTAACCAAAGCGATTGCTGAAGTTTTACATAAACCATTACTGTTTCCAAAAGTACCAGCGTTTGCACTCAAGCTTGTTCTGGGTGAGATGGCAAACCTTGTTCTGAATGGCAGTACTGTTTCCGCAGATAAAATATTAAAGACTGGTTTTAAATTTCAATATGAAGATTTAAAACCTGCTCTTAACAACCTCTTGCGAAAGCATTGAAATGCTCTTAAATAATTAACTATTTCTTTCCACGTTCATGAAACGCACCCTTGAAGTCAGGATCTGCCTTACGCTTCTGGCGATCGATCTCTTTGGCTATTGCCTGCGCTTCTTCAAATGGTGTCTCTTCAATTTCTATATCTTCCGGTAATTGCTTCACAGGAATCTTCTCGCGAATCAATGCTTCAATTTTACCAATGTGATATAATTCTGCTGCAGTAGCAAAAGTTATCGCCTTTCCATCCTGAAAAGCTCTTCCGGTTCTGCCAATACGATGCACGTAGTCTTCGTATAAAATAGGCACGTCGAAGTTTATAACGTGCGACACTTTAACGACATCAATACCACGTGCTGTAACGTCTGTTGTAACCAGTATACGCAGATGACCTTCTTTGAAATCATTCACCGCGTTCATGCGAGTATTCTGTCCTTTGTTAGAATGAATCACGCGAACGGATTCGTAATTTTTTCTCTCCAGGTATTTATAAATATTATTGGCAACTTCTTTCGTGCGTGTAAAAATCATCACCCGGTTAAAGGTTTCCTGATCCTGAAGTAACCATTCCAGAAAATTGATCTTGGTTCTTAAATTTTTAATGTGATATACTTCCTGCTCCACTTGCTTTGCTGTAGTAGCGGGAGGCGTTACTTCAATGCGTATCGGGAATTCTAAAAACTCTGCCGATAATCTTTCAATGCGATCAGAGAAAGTAGCCGAGAACAAAAGGTTTTGTCGCTTACGCGGAATCACCTCGAATATTTTTCGCAGCTGTGGCATGAAGCCCATATCCATCATGCGATCAGCTTCATCAAGTATTAATGTTTTAATTTGTTTAGTAGGA
This sequence comes from Cyclobacteriaceae bacterium, assembly GCA_035493595.1. Taxonomy (GTDB): domain Bacteria; phylum Bacteroidota; class Bacteroidia; order Cytophagales; family Cyclobacteriaceae; genus DATCRE01. The sequence goes on from DATJHZ010000519.1 coordinate 2,506, forward strand.
AGTTCACCACGAAGATAAATCTCCATGAACTGTCCTGGTGTAGCAACAATAATATCAACTCCCTTTTTAATAGCTTCAATTTGTGTCTTGGTACCAACGCCACCATAGAGTGGAAGGATGCGCAAGTCAGTGTATTTGGCAACTAAAGCTGCATGACTGGCAATTTGTACAGTGAGTTCTTTAGTTGGTGCGAGGATAACAGCACGCGGTTCAACACCCTGCGCATACTTAACCTTCATCATCATGGGCAGCAAGTAAGCAGCCGTCTTGCCCGTTCCCGTTTGTGCGATGCCGATAACCTCCTGTCCGCCAAGTGCTATAGGGATACATTTCTTTTGGATCTCCGTTGGCTGATCAAATCCCAGATCGGCTATTGCATTTAATAATTGACGATTGAGATTAAAATCTTCGAATGATGTTATGGCAGACACTTTTTGGTTCTAATTTTAGGAGAAATTTGAGCGAGTTATGAAAACGACGTTGATCGTAAATGCAAATATAGTCAATGAAGGCCAAGTGTTGCAGGCCGATATGCTGGTTAAAGGTCAATTCATTGAAGCCATTGGCGATCTCTCCTCACGTAAGGCTGATGTAGTTATTGATGCTAAAGGAAAATATCTATTACCTGGTGCTATTGATGATCAGGTGCATTTCAGAGAACCCGGTCTTACTCATAAAGGATCGATATATACAGAGGCAAGGGCTGCTGTAGCCGGTGGTGTTACCAGTTTCATGGAAATGCCAAACACAAATCCGCCTGTTTTCACTCAACAATTGCTGGAGGATAAATATCAGATCGCTTCACAAACTTCACTTGCTAATTACTCTTTTTACCTTGGCGCAGCTAATGATAACCTTGATGAAGTAATGAAAACAGATCTTAAAAAAATCTGCGGATTAAAAATCTTCATGGGCTCATCAACCGGCAATTTGTTAGTTGATAATACTGAAACACTGGAGACTTATTTTTCAAGATTCCCTTCGCTCATTGCTACACACTGTGAAGATGAAGCTACAATCAGAACAAATACCGCTAAGTATAAAGAGTTATATGGTGAAGAAGTTCCTATCCATGCCCATCCATTAATCCGAAGTGAAGAAGCTTGTTATAAATCTTCATCATTTGCTGTAGGTCTGGCGAAGAAGTATGGAACACGCTTACATATTCTTCATATCTCAACGGCAAAAGAGGTTTCATTGTTTGATAATTCAATTCCATTAAAAAAGAAAAAGATTACAGCTGAGGCTTGTGTGCATCATTTATGGTTTAATGATGCTGACTATGAAAGATTGGGAACGCTCATCAAATGGAATCCTGCCATCAAGAAAGCATCAGATCAGGCTGCTATTTTTGATGCTGTTCTTGATGATCATATCGATGTTATTGCTACCGATCACGCTCCTCATACCTGGGATGAAAAGCAAAATACATACTTCAAAGCACCTTCCGGCGGTCCGTTGGTACAACACTATTTAGTAGCCATGTTAGAATTTTTCCATCAGGGTAAGATTAGCCTGGAGAAAATAGTTCAGAAAATGAGTCATAACCCTGCTATCCTTTTCCAGATAGATCGCAGGGGTTATTTACGCGAAGGATATTATGCCGACATGGTACTTGTAGACCTCAATAAACCCTGGCAGGTGCAGAAAGCCAATGTTGTCGCGAAATGTGGATGGTCGCCGTTTGAGGGCACTACATTTAAATCAGCGGTAACCCATACCTTTGTTTCCGGGCATTTGGCCTATGCTGATGGACATTTTGATGAAAGTAAAAGAGGAGAAAGATTATTGTTCCAGCGCGATTAAGCCATTAGTATTTGTTATTTACCAAAGCCTGTCTAAATTTGCAGCCTGATTTTGGGAAACCGGTCAGAAACGGTAGATGTAGTTCAGTTGGTTAGAACGCCAGATTGTGATTCTGGAGGTCGTGGGTTCGAGCCCCATCATTTACCCCATCTAATTTAACAGAACCCTCGTGAGAGGGTTTTTGTTTTTTAGCTCCATCCATTTCTGGTTAACAAGTAATAAAAAGAATTAACCGCAAAGACGCGAAGGACGCAAAGTCTCGCGAAGATTAAGTAGTGATTTTGTGATGATGTAATTAATCGCCTTTCTATTTTATTTCTTTGCGAACCTTTGCGTCCTTCGCGTCTTTGCGGTTAATTTTCTGACAACGATTGCATCTCATTCAATAAGCAAAACCTTCATTAAATCAAGATTGTAACAACCTTATTTTTTCAATATGTTTAATTTATGGTTGCGTGGGACGATTATAACAGGATGTCGCTTGATAAGAGAATCAGTCTCTTGTATCAGGAAGGGAAATTTGTGATGAACATTCGATACTATGGTTATAAGGTTAACCTTTATCTGTTAAATAATTTTTATCTCGAAGTATTCGTCAATCACAAACTGGCAGCTATTGAAAAAATTCAGCTACTAGATACATCGCATTCGCGAATGAAATTTTATTCTGATCAGATTAAATTACCTCAAGAGTTACTCGTCCAATCATAGCATCATCATCCCATCACCTCGCGCAATACGTGAATTGATTTTATTTCACCCATCGAGTCAATATGATCCTGGTAGAATTTTAATAACAGATCAAGCAATGCTCTCCGTTGAATAGCAGTGATAGCAATCTGATCGGTATAACTGGCAGTAATAAATTTATTAAGTAGTTCCTCAACGCCAACATCAGCCAGGCGAACCCCCATCACTTCATGAAGGTTATGAGCACCAAAGCCAAGATACCGACTAAGCTTCAACAGAAATACTAAATGGAAATTTTCATACCCCTGAGGCATGGAATCTAACGCTACAACGGACTGATACAGAAAATCAAAAATTTCGTGCGCATGACTTTCATCTCGTACTGTCTTGTTAATAATCTCATTGATGAACATGCCAATGGTAGACTTCTTAATATCAACAGTAAGCGATTGATATGGATAGAGACACTTTACTTCTTTAATGCGATTGATGTTGGCGTTCTCACGATAGTAAACAACAAGATCAAGCAGCGTGAGTGGTTGATAGAGCGCAATTTTACTTTTAAGAGATTTACTGCGTACGCCGTTGATCATGTATGCCTGTAATCCAAAAAGCTCAGTGAAGATATTTACAATAATAGAAGTCTCTCCATATTTTGTAAAGCGAAAGACGATGCCCCTGGTTTTATGCAGCATATTATTCTACCACAGCTATTTTCCCTACAGCACTCTCAACACCATCCTGCGAAGCAGCAAATACAACGTAGACACCTGTGCCAGCGCGGTTGCCATGATAGTCCCTTACATTCCAGGTAGCAGTGCCACCCGCAGCTTGTGTCTCCCAAAGAAGTCGTCCGTTGATGTCGGTTATTTTTACAATGGCATCAGTGGCAAGTCCACTAATGCCAACGGTGCCCGTGAAATTACTTGTTACAGGATTTGGAAATATTTTAACATCCTTAAAAGTACTTTCACTTGCCGTAGCATCAGCGCGATAAGATATAATACCTTTATCTGTTGCAAAGAACACTTCTCCAGTAAGTGAGTTGATCTCAATGTCACGAATTACATTTGATAACAAGGGACTATTATCAATCGTAAAGTTTTGCAATTGAGTTTCACCACTCGGGCTAAAAAGCCAAACACCATTGTCAGTGCCAACCCATTTACGGTTAGCTGCATCTACTTTAATAACATTAACTTTTTCGTTCCTTAGCAGGTATCGATTATCAATAATTGGTTTAACTGCATCGCTAACACTCGTGAAGATATTGTACGTATCAATGAAATAGGCAATACCCAAATCAGTGCCAACCCAAACATACCCATCACGATCAACAGCCAATGCCCGAACAGACTTGCTGGGAAGTGCGCCACTTCCTGCAATATCCGTTAAGTATTGACTTGAATTGGTTTCCTTATTGAAGACTAACAACCCACCACCTTGCGTTGGATTTAATGCAGCCCATACATATCCGTTAAGATCAACCCGAATATCTGTTGGGTATCGGGCAACACTTAGAGGAGGAGCGTATGACTCCCATGATGCATCAGATTTAAGAAGTTGAAGAGAACTGGTGCTGCCGTAATTCGCTACCCATAATCCGGCATCTGAATTTTCGAGTGCTGTAATGTTCACAAATTTTCCTGGAGGATTCAAATTATCCAATGGACTGTTGGAATCATCATATACCTTAACAGTACCTTGAGCATTACGCTCTTCAACACCATAACCAAATGAAGAAGCATAATATTTATCTGCCGATATAAAAACAACATCTGTTATGTCTTTAACTGTTGATGGTAAGTTTAACCAGGAACCATTGGTAAACAAATCAATTCCACCATTGTTGCCTAACGCAGAGAAGGCGCTTGAATATCCTCCGGGTGAACTATAGATGCCTGAATTGAAATACGTTAACTTAACTGCATTGTTCTTAGGTCCATTTGGAATTAAGTTTTGAAAACTTCCTGATGAATTAGTAACGAGACCATTTATGGCATCGCCAATCCAGAGCTTGCCCTGAGTATCTTGTATGGCTATGTTGGGTTGAACAATATTGTTGTCTGTTAGTTGTGTTAGATCATTGCTGATATTTAATTGCCAGACATTTGTGCTCTCGGTAATTATGATATTTGATGCTGAAGCACTGATAGAATTAAAAACAATACCCTGCAGATACGCTTCTTTATTCCAGGCTCCATTTTCATTGTGGTATACACCCTGGTTATTAATGACTGCATATACATCGTTATTAAATGTAGCGAGACCCTGAACGCTTGTAGCAAGTTCACCCTGATCGTATCGTTTCCAGTTGTTGTAGTCTAACAGGTTAGTATTTATGTTACCCGTCATTACACCTTTCTCCGTTCCCAGAAAAACACTATCGCCCTTGAATGTAGAAGCCGTTATTTTCAATGTGCTTCCATTCGATCCAAGATCGCGCCAGGTCTCCTTCACTTCAAGAGCATTTAAATCAAATACAACAAGTCCATAGTCTGTCGAGAGATACGCATAACCAGCGCGAGTAGTAATGTGGTTTATTTTCTTCGAAGCATTAATACTTGTTGAGTTGGCTAACCTGTTGAAATTCTCAACATGGTTGTTTGTAATCAGATCAAGATTACCATCAGCATATCCAATAATTACTTTGCCTGTGCTTTCATCATAACCTATGTAAGATATATCTGCTCCACTGAGTCCGTCTAATCGTGAAAAGCTTGTGATGCTGTTATCAGATTTATCCAGCATCATTATTCCATTCTCCGTAGCTCCAAAGACTTTGGTATTTGCTACAGCTATACATGTAATGTTGTTATACGATATATGTACTCGCCACGTGCCAATGGGTATCTCAGTTTGAGCGCATAGATTTGTAAGATGAAAAGATAACCACAAGATAACGGCAGCACGATACACATCTCGTGTTTTCACAATACTCCATTTTTTCAATGAGACATTTGCTGATGATTTCATTGCGTGTTTTTTCCTTTCATGCCATCATTAAAAGATTTCCGGCTTCTCGCTTCATATTCCTTTTTCTCACCGAGCATTACTTTTTGATTATTATCGGTAAGCCGATAGGAGAAAGAAGCCAGTTCACCAGTTTGAGCACAGATGGCATGAACCTTCGTAACGAACTCTGCAACGGCCAACAAATAAGGCATAGGGCCAAATGGTTTCCCTTCAAAGTCCATATCTAAACCAGCAACAATAATTCGCTTACCTGAATTAGCCAGGGTATTACATACTTCAACGATGGCATCGTCAAAAAATTGGGCTTCATCAATGCCTACCACTTCACAATCTCCGGCCAGTAGTAGTATGTCGCTGGCAAAATTAACGGGCGTTGAACGGATAGCATTTTCATTATGAGAAACAATCTGTTCATGATGATAACGGGTATCGGTTACGGGTTTGAATATTTCTACCTTCTGCTTGGCAATGATAGCGCGGTTCAGTCTTCGGATCAGTTCTTCCGTTTTACCGGAAAACATACACCCGCTGATGACTTCAATCCATCCGCTTCGTTCTTTACTTTGGCTGGCGCCGAAATGAGGCTCAATAAACATTGTGCAATTTAACAGTCGGCGGTTAATAGTCCATAGGCCGTTATTGTCCAGTTATACCATTCTAACTGGTCACTGATTAGTCCCCCGGAAAAATCCATGAACGGGCCTCATAGAGTGTGCACATAACGCAATAACCATTAACTTTATGTCCGTCAATTAATTTGAGTTATTCGAAATAAAAAATCATGGACGAAAAGATCAGTTTAGAGGCGATATCCTTATACGCAGATGCCTACTCAGAAAAAGTGTTGAAGGGGTTTTTTAGTTCAAAGGAGAAAATCAACGGGCAGGAGATTCTCGCCCTCTGCAATGTACAGCAGATTAATCTTTTCATTGTGAGGGAACTCTTCAGATCATGGAAGGAAGAAACCCGCAAACTCAAAAGTTCATACTTTGATTATGAGCATCCTGATGTGAAGGAAGCACTGGAGAATTTCATGGGTGTATTGTCTCGCAATATCTCAATCGGTCAGTCTTACTTCAACCCTCTTCTCAAGAAATCAGTCAGTCAAACATTGATGGTGATTTTTGATCCGTATGATTTCTTTTCCATGTTAATGACGGGCAAGAACAACAAACTTGATGTAGCTTCCTTTCGCGAGGAGATTAAATATCTTAAAGTTAATAAGGCGCCACTTGAACGTTTACTGGAACGTCTTGAAGAAAAGAATGTAGAGGAGATCAGCGGCAATGAAGCTTTTTCATATCTGGACCAGATTCTGGAGGAGGTAAACTTTACACCGGAAGATGTAGAGGAGTATATTGAAAAATTCTCTTCGGTGTTACCGTTAGATCCTGCTCAGTTTTATGTAACGAAAACGCCAGAGACTTTTGTCGTAGCACCAACACCAGTTCAGACACAAGAAGTAAAAAAACCGGAGCCACCTCCTGCACCTCGGGTTAATCAACCCAAGGCAAATGCAGTAGCTCAACCTGTACAGCAGGTCTCAAGCTTGAATGATAAGTTAGGCAACACACCACGTGTGTCTATGATTGATAATCTTCAGAAGATCTTTCGAATAAAAGATAGTCTTACCATCAATCAGAAATTCATGTTCACCAAAGTCTTATTCCATGGCGACTTTGAGTTATTTAGTAAAGCCATTGATGATCTCGACAGACAAGACGGAATAAAAGGGGCGATGCGTTATTTGGAAGATAACTATGGTGACTGGGATCAGGAGAGTGAAGAGTTCCATGAGTTTATGGAATTGGTAGAAAGAAGATTTAGCTGATACAGTCTGAAATGAAATTTCTGTTTAGAAACAGTTCATTTAAGAGTTTGCTGCTGAATATCCTGATAATTTTTAGCTTGTTCTCCCTGCTATCTTTTGTTTTCTTTTACGAATATCTTCCGTACGCTACGAATAAAAATCATGTTGTTACAGTTCCCGATATTAGAGGACAAAATCTGAATCAGGCAACAAACAATCTAAGGGATCGAGATCTTCAAATAACAATCTCTGCGGATTCAGGATATAATGTGATGACAGAACCACTTACAGTTTTGGATCAATATCCTCGTGCGCTTTCAAAAGTTAAAGTTAATCGAAGCATAACAGTAAAACTGAATGCGAGAATTGCTCCTCTAATAACCTTTCCTGACTTAACAGGTTCAACTCCTGAATTGGCAAAGAAGCAACTTTCAGATTTGGGAATCAGGATAGGCAAGCTTACATACACACCTGACATTGCAATCAACTCAATACTCTCGGCTCAGATTAATAATCTTGAAATTCATGCTGGTGAAAAAGTACGAATGGGAAGCCTCGTAAATCTAACGATTGGAGTAGATTCAACTTCTGTAACACAATGAAAACAAAATCCATCATTCTTGGTGTATTGCTCTTTTCATGGTTTTTGATTCATACCATAATTATTACAGTTGATGGCCTTACAGATAATCCGCAGCAAGCTGATTATATTTTGATTCTTGGTAACACCGTAAATCCAGACGGTACTCTTTCCGCCAGACTAAAGGCTCGGGTTGACAAAGGTCTTCAGTTGTTCAATGATTCATTAGCAGATAAAATTATTGTAAGTGGTGGACTTGGCGTTGAAGGATATTACGAAGCCCGAGAGATGAAGAAATATCTCATTGCTAAAGGCGTAGACGAGAAGGATATTATTGTAGATGACCTCGGTATTAATACTGTAGAGACGGCCAGGAACTTTGTGAAGATCACAAAAGGAAGTAACAATAACTCAGTGATTGTTGTATCTCAGTTCTTTCATATTACCCGCACGAAATATATTCTCAGAAAGCGAGGTGTTAAGAATGTTTATGGTGCACACCCGAATTATTTCGAATGGCGGGATTTGTATTCCGTGTTTCGGGAATTCTTTGCCTTTTACCAGTACCTGATTATCGACTAAGATTATTTTTAGATTCGCTGCAGCACCTGCATGCGATGAGCATCAAGCTTGAGTAATATAAAGAGAAGAATAGTAAAGCCCCACAATGAAGAGCCTCCATAACTAAAGAATGGCAACGGTATACCGATCACAGGAAACAACCCAATAGTCATACCAATGTTAATGGTAAAGTGAAAGAAGAAAATACACGCTACACTATAACCGTATACTCTGGCAAACCTGTTCTTCTGTCGCTCAGCTAAAAACATAATACGAAGGATGAGAGCAACGAATAATGAAATAATAAGTAAGCTTCCTACCCATCCATGTTCTTCGCCTATAGTACAGAAAATGAAATCTGTATTTTGTTCAGGAACAAACTTCAATTTGGTTTGTGTACCTCTCAGGAAACCTTTTCCAATAAAGCCTCCACTACCAATGGCCACCTTTGATTGATAAACGTGATACCCTGCACCAAGCTGATCGAGATCAGGATTAAGCAAAACACGAATACGTTTCTGTTGATGCTCTTGCAAAACATTATTAAAAACAAAGTCAACACATTTGATTGTGCCTGCGAGCAAAAGCGCTCCTGCAGTTATGATCATGAGTCGTTTTAATTTTTTTCGTCTGTTAAAGAAGATAACAATTCCCCAGGCTACAGCAATGAGCAAAAATAGTATCCATTGTTGTTCTACGAGCAAGGTGAGAACGAAGATGATAGTGATGCCTATACCTACCAACAATAAGAAAGGCGACATTCCTTCACGATAGAACACCAATATAAAAACTGTAAACACCAGAGCAGTGCCTGTATCCTTCTGCAAGAGAATTAAAAAGATGGGAATGAAAAATAACCCGAAGGCCATAACCTGGTTTCTCAAGTTATCCATTTTAAAACCAACAGACCCGATAAGCTTAGCCATGGCAAGTGCAGTGGCAAACTTGGCAAATTCAGAAGGCTGTACACCGAATGAACCAATGCCTAACCATGCTCTGTTACCACCTACCTCTTTACCAATGATAGGAACCAGTATTAGCAGAAACATAACAGCGCCGTAAATTATATAGGCAAACGTTTCATAGAAACGCATGTCAATAATAAGGATAGCAGCAATGATAATGATCGATGTAAGAATGAACATCATTTGTCGACCCGAATTTAACGACAGGTCGAAAATGGATTGATGCGCATTCTCATCGTAGGTTACTGAAAAGATATTGATCCACCCCCAGAGCACAATAGCAGCGTAGAGCATTATTGTTGCCCAGTCAACTTTATGCGTTATGGTCTCGCCGCGCTGCATCAATCTAAGAATTTGCCTCGTAACACATACTCTTCAATCTGCGGACGTGTAGTTCCACCAAGTAAATATTTCTCAATCATAAGTGATGCTATGGAAGCCGCAGCGCGCCCACCTTGTCCTGAGAATTCAACATAGACTGAGACTGCAATCTTGGGATTTACTTTTGGTGCAAATGCAATAAATACCGAGTGCGCTGCACGTGGCTCGTTCTGAACTGTTCCAGTCTTTCCACAAACAATAATGTCTTTTAGTTTTGCGCGAAACTGAGCTGTACCAGCCTCCACTACGCGCTGCATGGCATCAGCTGCAATTCTGAAGTTGGCAGAGTCAATTGTTGTAAAATGTTTTTGAGTGTATTGTGCCAACGGAACACCAGTGTTGCCAATTGATTTAACTAAGTGAGGTGTTACGTAATACCCTCTGTTTGCAACTGTGGCAGCAAAGTTGGCCATCTGCAACGGCACAACTAAGTTCTCACCTTCACCAATGGCGATGGAATAGATATTTGAAAACTTCCAGGGTCTGCCACCATAAGCTTTATCATAGTATTTTGGACTGGGTACAAGTCCATTTTTTTCATTCGGCAGGTCAATGCCAAGTCTTGAACCGAAGCCAAAGCTGCGCATGTGTTTGTTCCACTCTTCAAGTCCGATGCGAGTATCATCAAAAGGATTATTAGACTTGCCCTGGTTTAGCATGCGTCGTAAAGTTCCATGGAAATAAGGATTGCATGAATTTGTTATCGCTCCACGTAGGTCTTCGTTAGAATGTGGTCCATGGCAATCAATGATAGATCTGTCGCAGCGGATGCGCGTTTCAGGAGTCACTACTCCTTCCTGAAGTGCAACCATAGCCTGAGCAATTTTAAAAATTGAGCCAGGTCTGTACTGTGCCATCAGCGGTCTGTTAAACAATGGCTTGTTTGTATCGTTGCTGATGAGTGTGTAATTCGAACTGTAGTTTCTTCCTGTAAGTTGGTTAGGATCATATGATGGGCCGGACACCATGGCTAGTATTTCACCAGTTGAAGGCTCAATGGCAATAATACTTCCTGATTTTCCTTTAAGCAGAAATTCTCCATACTCTTGCAGATCAAGATCAATAGTAGAGACTAAATCTTTTCCAGGTACAGACAAAGTATCATAGCGACCACTTTCATAAGGTCCTTTTATAACACCATCTTTATTACGCATGAGATATTTTACACCACGAGTACCACGCAGGTATGATTCGTAGTACGACTCAATACCACTTTGTCCTATATAATCTCCCTGGTGATAAAACGTCTTTCCATCTTTATCCAACTGTGTCTTTGATATTTCACTCACATAACCAAGTGCATTCGCAGCTGCTTTAGTGGTGTATGAACGTGTGGTTCGAGCCTGAATATAAAATCCTTCGAACTCATCCATATTGTCTTCGATCTTTGCCAGATCGTAATTTGACAATTGCTTTATAAATGGTGTTGGCTGAAGTTCAGATGCCTTACGATTTTTTATTTCAGCCAGTAAACCTTTAAAGCGACCACGCAATTCTTCCTGGCTCATGTCAAACACTTCACAGAACCTGCTACTGTCAAAATGTTTTACTTCTTTGAGGATGATGAGCAGATCAAACTCCGGACTGTTATAAACAATTAATTTTCCGTTACGATCACGGATCAGACCACGAACCGGATATTGAATTTCTTTTCGAATGGCATTGATGGATGCAAGGTTCTTATAGCTGTCATTTAATACCTGAATGGAGAATAATTTTATCAGGAAGACAATGGCAACCAGTACAATGACAACCTGAATAATTTCGCGCCTACCTTCGTTCATAATCTTTTTCTGTAAGGAAACAGAAACTGAGCAATAACAATGGCTAACATAGTAAACAATGTACTGTTCATAATCTTTAACATGGTGAACCAGAACATATCAAAACCACCGGCTTCTATAAAGAAGAGAACAGCATGGTGGAGAAAAACCATTGGTACGGCATAAACAACAAACCATTGAATTCCGTTCATCGACATGGATGGAATAGAATTACTGTCATAACCACCCTGGGGAGTCAGCGCATTTAACCAGCTGTTCCGGGCGTACATAATGAGCACACAAGCCAGAGCATGTAAGCCCAGGCTATCATAAAAAACATCAACTGAAAAACCCAACACAAATCCTATAAGCATCAGCGTAATCTGATTTGTCTCTACCGGAAGTACAAGCAAATACGCTACATATAAAAAACAGAAAGCTGTATGAAACAACACAATGTTTTTCAGAATCAGCACCTGGTAAAACAGGTAGATGAAAAAAGAAACGATCTGTAATATATTGACTCTGCTCATCGGTTCATTTTTTCTACGCTAAGCTCAAGCGAATCCTGCTCAGTCTTTAAGTTACTCTTCACCACCTCTACATAAGTGAGTTTTCTAAAATCCTGAGAGAGTTTCACGTTCAGATCATAAAAGAGTGCGGCGTCGCCCAGGTTAATGTTCTGAATAGTCCCAATAACTAATCCTCGTGGAAACACAGCATTAAAACCAGAGGTAATAATGGTGTCGCCTACTTTCGGAATAACGTGTGGAGGAACAAAATTAAATTGTACAATATCGGCATCACGTCCATTCCATTGAATGGTACCAAAGTGGCCAGTACGTTTCAATACGGCTGATACCATTACATCTTTGTTCAACAAAGAAGTTACAACACTATAATGTTTTGAAACAGTTTTTACTTTGCCAACGATACCTGTTGAGCTGATTACCGCCATACCTGATTTGATACTGTCACTGCTACCTTTGTCGATCGTAAGGAAGTTTGTGAAACGGTGTACGGAATTATTAACAACCTTTGCGCTCACAAACTCAAATCGCTTGATAAGAACAGAATCAACTTTCTGGTTGAGACTATCTGACAGGGACATATGTGGGCGTTGCTCTAGTGAATTTCTGAGCGCTGCATTCTCTTCCGCAAGCAGACGATTGGTTTCGCGCAGGGAAAAATATTCTCTAACACCTTGTGAGAAATTGTTCAGGCCAGCAACGAAGCTGTTTGATGAATTAAAGAACTTCGCACCCTGAAATTGATTGTTTTCAATAATCAACCAGGAACAAAATACTTCCAGTGCTAAGAATGTGAAAAACGCTCGGTACCGATATAAAAAGTAAAAGAGCCTCTCCATGTATTACGTCATCAACACAGCACGGAACTGGTGAAGATTTTTAAGTGCTACGCCTGTACCACGAACAACCGCTCTCAATGGATCATCCGCCACATGTATTGGTAGTTTGGTTTTCAATGCCAGACGCTTGTCAAGGCCACGTAGCAATGCACCACCTCCTGTAAGATAGATACCACGCTCATAAATATCAGCTGAAAGTTCTGGAGGAGATGTTTCAAGTGCTTTAAGTACGGCTTCTTCTAATTTGCTAACAGACTTATCTAATGCGAAAGCAATTTCAGAATATGATATTTTAATAGTCTTTGGTATACCGGTCATCAAATCGCGTCCACGGATTTCGTAATCTTCAGGACCTTCATCAAGTTCGGTAAGTGCAGAACCTACTTCAATTTTTACACGTTCTGCAGAACGTTCACCAATCAACAGGTTGTGTTGACGTCTCATGTAATCCAGAATGTCGCGATTGAATGTATCACCAGCAACACGAATAGACTGATCGCAAACAATACCTGATAAGGCGATAACAGCGATATCAGTAGTTCCACCACCAATATCAACAATCATGTTACCGATAGGCTGTTCAATATCTATACCTGTTCCAATAGCCGCAGCGATTGGCTCATAAATCATATAAACTTCTTTTGCACCAGCATGTTCAGCTGAGTCACGTACGGCGCGCTTTTCAACTTCAGTAATACCTGAAGGAATACAAATTACCATACGATAAGAAGGTGGGAACAGGCGCTTGCCCGTATCAATCATTTTAATGAGACCACGGATCATCATCTCAGCTGCCTGGAAATCGGCAATAACACCTTCTTTTAAAGGTCTGATAGTCTTGATGTGATCATGAGTTTTCTCGTGCATTTGCATAGCCTCGCGGCCAATGGCGAGAACCCGAGTATTAATTTTATCCAACGCGATGATGGAGGGTTCGTCTACTACGATTTTGTCTTTGTAGATGATCAGTGTATTCGCAGTGCCAAGGTCTATTGCGATATCACTGGTGAAGAAATCAAAAAATCCCATTTACTGTAGTAACTAAAAGTTTAAAAATTTACGAGCCCCGGGTCCATCGTTATGATGGACGATGCAAAATTGCATTCAAGTTACCAAAATAATGGTTTTTGATTCAAGAATGTAAGTTTTTTCGTTATAGAAATCGCTAAGTGATAGATGCGTCAGTGAAAGTTATTCATCGTGAGCACTAACACATTGGTTCTTTCTTAATGTTTGAAATGACGGATGCCAGTGAAGACCATCGACATACCATGTTGATCACAGTAGTTAATCGACTCTTGATCTTTCACAGAGCCTCCTGGTTGGATCACCGCTTTAATGCCTTGCTGGTGAGCTATCTCAACACAGTCGGGGAATGGGAAGAAGGCATCGGATGCCATCACTGCACCATGTAAGGAAAACCCAAACGCTGCTGCTTTTTCAATGGCTTGCTTCAAAGCATCAACACGTGATGTCTGTCCAACGCCACTTGCCAGCAGTTGACCATTCACAGCCAGAATGATTGTGTTTGACTTGGTATGTTTACAGATCTTACTTGCAAAAAGCAGTGCGTCAACATCTTCAACAGTAGGAGCAACTTTGGTCACCACCTTAACATCTGCTTTTGAATCAGTCTTTAGATCCAGATCCTGCTCGATGACACCATTGAGAATACTCTTGCTCTGTTTAGTTTCAGTAAGCTGTTGTTTCTGGATTAAGATCATTCTGTTCTTTTTGCTTTTCAAAAGCTCAAGAGCATCGGCAGTGTATGCCGGAGCAATAAGAATCTCGAAGAAGAGTTTATTGATCTCTTCTGCGGCTGCCAGGTCAATAATTTTATTCGTTGCCAATACGCCGCCAAAAGCTGAGATTGTGTCGGCCTGAAAAGCTTTAAGGTAAGCCTCTTTGACAGAAGCACCAATGGCTACACCGCAGGCATTTGTATGTTTGAT
>DATJHZ010000520.1:0-5956 GCA_035493595.1 Cyclobacteriaceae bacterium
CTGCTTACCATATTATTTTTTTTGCTGATAATCTCTTCTGAGGCACCTGTTTCATACTCGAGGTGAAGAATAGAAAAATCAGATTTATCGATATACAGAATGAGACTATAAGGCATGATGTTTTTTATGACATAAATCTCACGACCATTGTAGACGGAATTGTTTAATCTTTTTATGGTGGTAAGTAACTCGTCTTGCTCATCTATCTGCCGATAACGAATACTGTTGTGTAGCAGCAAATCTTCAAGCATATTATCCTGATCAAAGAAGCCTGTGAATTTATTTTCGTAGCCCAGGCTTTTGCGAACCTCAATAAGCTTTACGCGTTCGCGCAGCTTAAATTTGTTGCGTGGCTCAGTATAATCTTCATCATAAATTTTAACAGCAGCTTCAAGCAGCGAAATGTTAGTACCTCCTACTTTTTTAATATCGCGATAGAATCCATCTAAAAGAAAGGGCTTCTTTGGGTAATTTAATTCTATTCTTGAAAGTGCTTTTCGCAGAATATCTCCGCCATGTAATGAGTCAACAACAACAATTTCTTTTAGCAGATAAGAGGAATTATCCATGTAAATTGTCTGAACAGAATCTGTTTGTAAACTCCAGATGGGCAATTCAACATTTGAATAACCAATCATGCTGATCACCATGATTTCGTTACGGTATTCCATAGGTATATGGAAGTCGAATTCACCCTCCAGGTTTGATATAGTTCCTACTGGTTTACCCTTGATGCCGACCGAAGCAAACCCCAGTTTTTCATGTGTTTCCCGATCTGCCACCCTTCCTGAAATAGTTATGGACTGAGCCATCAGAAGTACGGGCGAGATCAAAAGAATTATTAATAGAAATGCTCTCATACCTTATAAAGATATGAATAGTTGAGGTGGGGACAGGGCAAACGTAATATTTCCATTAAAATGCAATTTTGACACGGCTGTTATGCTTTCATGGATATTCAGTTTGACGTTTTTCTGCACAACCTTGAATTTGAAGTTTTATCGTTCATTTACTGGTGTTAATCGCTTTTGTTTTCTATTCCGTAACTTTATTCTACAATTTAACGGGCTTTGAAAATATTGGATGAAATACCGCGCATCTGGAAAAGGACATATTTGTTGTTATGTCTTTGGTATGCCATTAATTATGCGGTAGGAACAGTCATTGAATACAAATTAGAGAACCCCAATTCATACATTTTTTGGAACGCCCTTAATCTGTTTGAAGCGCTTTGCGTGCTTATCATCGTAATTTTTTTCTATAGTAATTGGCTCTTCAGGTTTAGCGTCTATTTTCAAGTGGCTGGCCATGTGCTTGGCGTTACTGTGTATTTCCTGATTATGGGATCACTTTCTTATTACCTGGAAGATTACGTAGAAGGCTATGTCTATTTTGAGCATTGGAAAAACCATCTCGTAGGTTTACTTAAATGGGAAGGTCTGCATTTCCACGATCAGTATATTATAACCGTAGGTGTCTATTATGTGATACGCTACTTCCAGGGTATACAAAAACAAGAGATGGAAAAAAGCGAGCTTACGCTTAAGAATAAAGAAATGCAGATCTCGTTGCTGAAATCACAAATCAATCCTCACTTCTTATTTAATACGCTTAACTCCATTAACATGTTGATTGGCTCCAGCAAGGAGCAGGCCCGCAAAGTAATTACACAGCTCTCTGATATTTTCCGTTATGCACTCGACTCACATGGCGATCAAATGGTGAGGCTGGTGCATGAGCTTGATTTCATTGATAACTATATTCGCATTCAACAAATTCGTTTTGGCGATCGTATGAACTTTGTTAAACAGGTAGATTTCTCATGCCTTGGCGTTCAGATACCGCCTATGATTCTTCAACCACTGGTAGAGAACTCTGTTAAGTATGGCATAGCTCCCAAAGATGAGGGCGGCACAATTATTTTAACCGTAAGGCGATTCAATAACATGATATTCTTTGAAGTGAAAGATGATGGACTTGGATCAAATGCTAAGAAAGTAATGGATGGAAGTTCAAGTGGTGTTGGAATAAAAAATACAGATCAACGTTTAAAAAGTATTTTTGGTCCGGGTTCAGGTTTACGAATAAGCGCCAATGAGCATGGTTATTCCGTAAGTTTTTTTATACCCCATGAAAATGAAGAAAGTGGGACTCAATCGATAGGAGAATTAAACAGTAAAGCCGTATGAATATAACTTGTGTCATTGTAGATGATGAAAAATTAGCACGTGATCTTCTCAAAGAGTACTTGCAGCAAATGCCCAACATCCAGGTGATTGGCGAAGGCTCTAAGGGGAAGGAAGCGGTTGATGTTATTGATAAATTAAAACCCGATTTAGTATTTCTGGATGTGCAAATGCCTGGCATGACTGGCTTTGACGTGCTTGATGAAATTCTGCACGATCCTTATGTAATCTTTGTGACGGCTTATGATCAATACGCAATTAAAGCATTTGAAAAAAATGCTGTTGACTATCTTTTAAAACCACTTGACCAGGAACGTTTTAAACTTGCTGTTGACCGCGCTATCAACCGGATGAAGATAGAGCAGAACAACGTAGGTGAATTGCTGCGCAATCTTAAAACCGAAAACAAAACTTCATACGATTCGCACATCTTCGTTCAGAAGTCTGAAAAGCTTCTCAATTTACCCGTTGAAGAAATTGTTTACCTCGAAGCCTCTGGTGATTACACTATTCTCACCACCAAGAACGATCAGTTTGTAAGTTCATCAGGCATTGGAAAGCTTGAAGAAATATTAAATCCTGAGACGTTTATCAGAGTGCATCGCAGTACCATTATTAACCTGAATGGTTTAAAGGAAATTGAAAAGCATTTCAATGGAGGTATGGTTGTTAAAATGCAAAACGGAAAAAGTTTTCCGGTAAGCCGTACCTATGCAAAGTTGATTCGTAAAAAAGTAGTATAGAATTTTTAGTCATTGGTTATTAGTCACTGGGTCAACAATCCTAACGGCTAATGACCAATGATCTTATGACTATAATTAATTATCTTCTTGAGCCGTAAAAGATGGCTATAAAAAAGGTTGGATAGATAGCGTAGTTTTTGGCAGCGGGTACCATAATAACTTTTTGCGCATAAGCATCTAAAAGAAAGCCGCCTTCAAAGCCTGTAACAGAACTTTTAACCGCGCCTATTTCGAAGTTAATAGCTGCCTTCAGGTTTATGCCCATTTGAATTTTTGATTCACTTAAACCTTGAAAAGGTCTCCCGGCTCCATCAATATCTGTTGTTTTTACTGCGGGAGTATATTTTTCATAAACAGGCACATCACCACCATTGTTGCTGATCTGAACATAATAAGGCATAACCACTCCGAAAGTCGGACCTGCCGCAAAAACTGCCTTTATCTCGGCGCCTTGTTGTGGTGCCTTTTTAAAAAGAATATGATCTAATCCAATTTGGGGCCGTATGGCGTAGAGGTAATTACTTTTCCCATACAGGAATTGATTTCCAGACAGGGATGTTCGTCTTACTTCCTGGGGATTTTTAACGTTGATGATTTCAAGCCCATAAGACCTGAGATTCTTATCATTTAATCTTTTGGCGCTTTTAAAGAATAGGCCGCCTATAAAGCCTGAATAGGTATTTTTGTTAATACCCCAGGTAAACTCTGAATGATAGTCATAGCTGTCTTGCGTTTGAGCAAGCGCGACTGTACACATCAAGCTCAACACTACGAATGAAGAAAACATTTTGAACTTCGCCATCCTTATCAACAATCTTTGAGATAAATTTAGGACTTAAATTAGCAACGCAAAAAATATTCAAAAAGTTAATTCTAATGGCACCAATTACAGCAAAATATATCGCAGGGTTGAGAACCGAGGCCGTACACACTAAATCTGGTAAAGTGGTAATTACGGATGCTCCGCCCGATAATAACGGTAAAGGAGACGCCTTTAGTCCTACAGATCTGGTCTGTGCTGCCCTAAGTAGCTGCATGTTGACAATCATGGGAATTCTGGCCGAACGTGAATCTATTGACCTGGCAGGTTTAACATCCGAAGTCGTTAAGATTATGGCTTCAAACCCACGTAAAATTGCCGAAATTCAAATTACCTTCTCACACCCTAACCTGGTGGCAACCGATGTTCAGAAAGAGAAGCTAAAACGTGCGGCATTAACTTGTCCTGTGGCACTTAGTCTAAGCGACTCTATATTGCAGACCGTTACTTTTAATTTCTAAAACCAGCTTATTGAACAACATCTTTTATAGCGTTATAGTCAATGGCAAGGTGAGAACTATCGTATATGGATTCACCATTTTTGATAACAAGTATCTGTGGTGACTCATGCTCAACATCAAACTTTAACGCAATCTGATCTGACAGTTGACGGTATGAAATAAGGTCAAGGAAGAAGGGCTGAACGTTTTCCATCTCTTCTTCTTTCCAATTTCTTTCCAGCCTGTCAAGTGCTGCACGGCTGATAGAGCAGCGTGTACTGTGCTTGAATATCAACACCTTTTTATTGTCGGCTTGTTTTTGTATTTGATCCAGTTGATCTGGTTGTTCCAGCTTAATCCAATTCATGCTTATCTGTGCTTAATTCTCTTCTCTAACAGGCAGATGATTACAATAGTTCGAATGGAATGTTACTCATTCCAAAGTCCCTGTTCACCTTTGTCGTATCGCGGTTTCTTCTCTCTCTCTTTTAAATTCTTAGGTTGAGTATCATTCTTTCTGAATGTCTTGGCCCACCATAGCTTAATGTTCGTAAGCAGATCACGCTCTTCATCAACATTGTTTTTGTTGATCTTAACAAACTTGGCATCAGGATGCAGCTCTCTGTTCTTTTCTGAAAACAGCTTGGTAAGATCAAACTTCTTCATTCTGATGTTGCCCTGGTAATCAGTTGCTTTGGCAAAAGCTTTACCGGGCTCTCGCACGTCTAGTGCATCATGTGCGCTGCTGGAGTTATGAATATAATTGTACTGTTTTACTTTTATCTGAAGGTTGCCTACGTTCTTAGTGGCATCCGTTGGTGCTAGTTTTTTCAACGCGTCTTCAGATGAATTTTTATTTACAATATAACGACGACGCTCTACTGCTATCTGAAGGTTGCCAACTCGTTTTGTAGCATCTGTAGGCTCCAGTTTTTTTAAAGCATCTTCACTGGAGTTTTTATTCACTACATAATCTCTACGCTTTACTTTCACCTGCAGGTCACTTACCTCATAAGTAGTTTTATCAGGTCTCTTTTTAAGAGTAGATTCTTTGGCTGAGTTGGGATTTTGAATGTAACCTTTCTTAAATCTTGGCAAGCGCTTATAACCTGTAAACTCTTCACCTTGATTATTGAAGCCTGGTGCTTCCTCATATCGCTTAAGACTTCCCTGGTATCGACCAGCACGCATGGCAGTCTCTGAAGGAGGATGTCCAGGGATGTGTGTCTCTTTATTGTTCCACAATTTTCCACTCACACTTCCACCGCCTTTAGCAGGTTTTTTTGCCTTGATATAACCAGTGAATTCTTCACCCTGATTATTAAAACCTGGGCTTAAACTATAACGCTTGATATGCCCTGGATAACCACCGACTTTCATTCCGTTAGCCGATGGTGGCCTCACAGAAATAGCGCTCTCCTTGTTATTCCATAATCTTCCGCTCACACTGCCACCACCCTTAAGTGGTCTTCTTGTTTTAATATTGCCTTGAAAAGAACCAATACCATTTGCACCAATACCTGGCACTCGTGGTCCAAGCGGTGATTCCATGTTATTCCAATGTCTACCACTTACACTGCCACCGCCTTTTGGATTTCTTCTTGCTTTAATATTTCCCTGAAAAGTGCCAACACCATTTGCGCCGATACCTGGTACGCGAGGAGCAATAGCTCTTTCTCCGTTATTCCATAATCTTCCACTTCTGCTGCCGCCACCTTTAAGGGGTCTGCTGCCTTTAATGTTTCCTTGAAAAGTACCAATGCCATT
>DATJHZ010000521.1:0-5853 GCA_035493595.1 Cyclobacteriaceae bacterium
GAATGATATTGCAAACAACAACTTTCATTTCTTCCAGCTTTACACAAACTCAACGCAACGTGTTACTGCGCAAGGTGCCACGTTAGGCGTTACATATGTTTTACCTAAGGGTTATACCGTTGGTGCCAATGGAACGTGGGCTAGCTTCGATTTGAGAAATGCCAAGCAAGAAGAAATTCCTGCATTCAACACACCTAAGTACAGGTCTACTGTTACATTCGGAAACAGCTCCATTAATAAAAACATAGGATTTAATGTAGCATGGCGCTGGCAAGATGCTTTTGATTGGTATGGTACATTCAATGGATTGGTACCCGGCAGAATAAATGCCTACAACATGGTTGATGCACAAGTGAGTTACAAGATGAAGCCATTGAAATCGGTAATTAAACTTGGTGGAAATAATATTTTCAACAAACAGGTATATCAGGCTTATGGTTCGCCAACAGTTGGTGCTATCTATTATGTATCTGTTGTATTTGATCAATTGATGAATTGATGGAAGCAAGCATAAACAAAATAAAACAAGCTGAAATAGATGCTGAAAAAATCAGCGCCTACCATTGGCTGATGTTCTTCATCTGCTTTATCGGTAATGTAATGGGTGGAACGGCATCAACGCTCATGTCAGTTTACTTACCCGATGTGATGAAAGATTTCATCGGCCAGGTAAGTGATGAACGGTTCACTTATGTAAGCGCGTATATCAACGCGTTATATTTTGTAGGCTGGGCTATTGGTGGTTTGCTGTGGGGGGTACTTGGTGATAGAATTGGCAGAGTACGATCTCTGTCACTTACCATCTGTATGTTCGGATTGTTTACACTGCTCATTGGTTTCGCCACCTCGTGGGAAATGATTATGGCATTTCGATTTTTTTGCGGCTTTGGTGTAGGTGGCATGCTGGTTATCAATACAACATTGTTATCAGAAGCGTGGCCTGAGAAAAGTCGTGCTATATTCATTGGTATTCTTTCCATTGGTTTCCCGGTAGGAATTTTTTCTTCTGGTGCTGTTAACTTCTTCGTCTCAGACTGGCAGCAGGGTTTTATGATTGGCCTTCTCCCGTTATGTATTGGATTTATCTCCATGTCAGCTTTACACGAATCAGAAAAATGGAAAGCCAGTGAGTCTGACAGACAAGCTATCCGAAAAAATATCTGGCAATATCGCAACAGCATCATTAACGGATCAATCATTTTTGGTTCTATGCTTATTGGTTTATGGGCAATCTTTTCATGGGTGCCTACATGGGTGCAAAGTTTACTTACCGATTCAGATGGTCAGCATGAAAGAGGTTTGAGCATGATGCTGCTTGGCATTGGTGGATTATCCGGTGGATTCTGTTCAGGCTGGGTATCAAATGCATTGGGCACACGCAAGGCTATGTTGCTTTGTTTTTCAGGTTGCTTTATTCTGGCAACATTATTATTCATCGGCAACACTACTTTCACCTATATCACACTCATTGAAACAGGTGCACTTGCATTTATGTTTGGCATAAGTCAGGGATTACTTTCCGTTTACATTCCATTATTATTTCCTGTTTCAATTCGTGCAACGGCAACAGGTTTTTGTTTTAATGTGGGCAGGTTCTTTACCGCAGCAGCCGTGTTCTTCGTAGGCACGCTGGTGACTTTTTTTCATGGTTACGGTAATTCGCTCTTTGCTTTTTCATCTGTATTTCTGATTGGTTTTTTAATTCTCAGGTTCTCTAAAAAAATAGTTAACGATGGCACACATTAATGTACCCGAAGGAGTTCCAGGCATTCGTAGTCTGGTTATGTTTCGTCCCGAGAGTGGAAAGTTCTTATATGAACTTGCTCAGGTGTTGTTGCGTGGTGAATCACCATTGACAGAAGCTGAACGCGAGTTGATTGCAACATACGTATCATCACGTAACGACTGCATGTTTTGCATGAGCAGTCACGCAGCAGCAGCACGTTATCTATTCAAAGACAACAAGCAAGTAGTAGATATTGTATTGAACGATTACCAGTCTGCACCCATCAGTGATAAGCTTAAAGCATTATTAACTATTGCCGGACATGTTCAGCAAAATGGGAAAGCCGTAACAGACGATGATATTGCCCAAGCCAGAAAACATGGCGCAACAGATCGCGACATTCATGACACTGTACTTATTGCTGCAACATTCTGTATGTTCAATCGCTACGTTGATGGCCTCGGCAGTCTCACACCAACTGACCCTGCTGCCTATGAAGAAATGGGCAAACGTCTTGGTGAAAAAGGTTACGCGTTACCAGCACCAGCGCTTCAAAATTAAAAATCATAAATCTGAAATCGTAAATCCGAAATTCGAATGGCTCATATAAAATTACCAGAAGGATTACCAGGCATCAGAGGTCCCATGGCCTTTCGTCCGGAAACAGCAAAGCCTCTTAATGTGTTTGCTGAAACATTACTTCGCGATGATAATTCGTTAAGTCGTGGAGAGCGTGAACTTATTGCAACCTACGTATCTGCGTTGAATGATTGCTTCTTTTGTCAGAATGCGCATGGCGGTATTGCGCAGCACTATATGCAATGCGATATAACTTATATCGATCAGATCAAAAAAGATTACGAGTCAACTGACTTGTCACCAAAACTAAAAGCTCTTCTTGCTATTGCAGGCAGCGTTCAGAAAGGTGGCAAGTATGTTACCACCGATCAAGTTGAGAAAGCCCGGGCATTAGGTGCAACTGATGTAGAGATACACGACACTGTTTTGATTGCCGCTGCATTCTGTATGTTCAATCGTTATGTTGACGGGCTGGGAACGTCTGCTCCTCAAGATCGTGAAATTTATGTTAAGCGTGGCAAGCAACGTGCCGAAGAAGGCTATCTCCATTTTGACCTTTATAAATAAATGACAACTACAAAAACCAATTATATGTATTCAAGGATTCTCTCAACAGTAATGGTGCTTTTGATATTGATAGCAGCAATATCATGTCAGCACAAACCATCGTGTCATGAACAGATGATTTCAATCTTAAAAGATTTCAGAAACAGATCGTCAACTCCACAAAATCAATGGTATCCAAAGGCTAAATTAAAGTACATGGATTCACTGTTGAAGGTACCACATAGTTCACCGAGTGAAATCCGGTATTGCTCATATTTAAAAGCTAACATATTAATGGAGTTGGGTGAAGAGGCAACTGCTATTAAACTATTTGAGTCTATTGCAAAAGATGATCCATCACATAATATAGAGGCGTTATGGAGAGATTATGGTATTGCTGAGTTGCGAATGGGTGAGCGAACAAATTGTATTTCAAACCATGCATCGGCATCGTGTATATTACCGATCAGAGGTCTTGGTCTTCATAAGGATATGAGTGGATCAAAACACGCTATCGAAATCTATCAGACCATGTTAACTAAAAATCCAGACGATCTGGAATCACGCTGGTTGCTAAACATTGCCTATATGACATTAGGTGAATATCCTCAAAGCGTACCAAAAGAATTTTTGATTCCGGGAATGGAAGGTGATACAACGTATAAAGTAGAACCGTTTCAGGATATTGCTTCTGATTTAAAACTGGATGTTAAAACAATGGCCGGTGGAAGTGTTGTCGATGACTTCAATAATGACGGATATCTCGACATCATCATTTCAGGATGGGGCGTTGAAGAACAAATGCATTACTTTAAAAATGATACCAAAGGCTCTTTTATTGACGTTACCGACAAATCAAATCTTAAAGGAATAACCGGCGGACTCAATATGGTTCAGGCCGACTATAACAACGATGGCAATGTTGATATACTCGTACTTCGTGGTGCATGGAAAGGCGATATGGGAAAAGAACCTAACTCGCTGCTGCGAAATAATGGCGATGGAACATTCACCGATGTTACAGTTATCAGCGGCCTGCTCTCCTTCCATCCTACCCAAACAGCAACGTGGAATGATTTTAACAACGATGGCTGGCTCGATTTGTTTATAGGCAACGAACACTCTTCTAAGGGCTATGACAATCATCCTTGCGAACTCTACATGAGCAACCAGGATGGAACCTTTACCGAGATGGCCGCAAAAGCAAAATGCGGTGTGTATGGTTTTGTTAAGGGCGTAACTTCTGGCGATTATGATAATGATGGTTTCAAGGACATCTTCATCTCTACTATGGATGGAAACCGTGGACTGCTGAGAAATAAAGGAGGCAAAGGAAAAGATATTCAATTTGAAGATGTAACGCACCAGGCCGGGCTTGATAAAGAGTATAGCCGTTCATTCCCCACCTGGTTCTGGGATTATAACAACGATGGCTGGCTAGACATCTTTGTATGTGACTACACATTCGAGAAGTCATTATCATACTACGAAGCAGCTGAGAAACTAGGTATTGAAGCCGGCAACAAAGACAAAATGTTACTCTACAGAAATAATCATGATGGAACATTTACCAACGTAGCGAAAGAGGTTGGCCTTAACGAAAATGTTTTTGCCATGGGCTCTAACTTTGGAGACATTGATAACGACGGCTACCTCGACATGTATCTTGGTACAGGTAATCCAAATTATCAATCGCTTATACCAAACAAAATGTTTAAGAGTTTAGGCGGAGAAAAATTTGTTAACGTCACAGCATCAGCTCGCGTAGGTCATTTGCAAAAAGGACATGGTGTTTCATTTGGTGACATGGATAATGATGGTGACCAGGATATCTATATTGAAATGGGTGGCGCATACCTTGGTGATGCTTATCAGAATTCCTTCTTTCTAAATCCAGGTCAGGGAACTAATAATTGGATTAACATTAAACTGATAGGTGATCAATCAAACAAATCGGCTATTGGTTCTCGTGTGAAACTTACCTTCAAAGAAAATGGTGTCACCAGAAGTGTCTATCGCGATGTGAACTCGGGTGGCAGCTTTGGTGCGTCACCTATGCGCAGAGAGATTGGTATTGGTCAGGCCAAGATCATTGATGAAATTGAAATACACTGGCATGGCAGCGACAAGGTTCAGGTGTTTAAAAATATAACGCCTAATCAATTTATCAGAATTAACGAAGCCAGCAGCACAATAGAAAAAGTTCCACTTAAAAAAATAGAATGGACGTTGCCAGAGAAATTGTGTGGACCGCTGGGAGTCTGATTAATTTCAGATTTCAGATTTTGAATTTCAGATTTAAGGCATTAGAATTAATTTGAGATATGACACTATTATTGATCAATCCCGAAGGGATGACATGATGGTAGCCCGGAGTATTTTAACTCCGGGTAAAAGAGGGCAAAAAAAAATGCGCCGTGTCGACTACCAATCATCAATGAAAAAACCAATGCTCACGACACGGTATTATTCGATTAGAGAACAGAGAGCTGAAATAGATAATTATGAAAAAAATATTCTACATCGGTGCCGTGGGCATCATCTTGTTTGAGTTTCTGAAAGTATACTTCATCATGCCCATGCCTGGCAGTCAGCAAATGAGGAGTATTGATGTTGCTTATTTTCTTCATACTCACCGATGGGAGTTTCGTGTACTTTTCGGTTTGTTAATGTTGACAGGCACCATCAGTGTTTTTCAGAGCAAACGAAAATGGATCCCCGCTGCAGTATTGCTTCTTGCGCTCGCAGTCATCTATCTCTTTAACTTTAACATGACAGCCGACAGCATGTTTAAGCAACCGCAGAAGCTTGCGTTTAACACCAAGGATGAAACTAAATTAAAAGACAGCACACTTGTCATTGCAGTTGAACACAATGGCGAAGCTAAGGCCTACCCTATCCGGTACCTGGTGTACCATCATCAGGTGCAGGATTCTATTGGTGGAAAACAAATGATTGTAACATACTGTAGCGTGTGTCGTACTGGTCGTGTGTTTGAACCT
>DATJHZ010000522.1:0-6406 GCA_035493595.1 Cyclobacteriaceae bacterium
CGTAAACATGGTCGCGAACCGATCAAGTATGATTTACAGGAGATGGAGGAATACCTGGCAGAGACTTATGGTATCACTGTATATCAAGAGCAGGTGATGTTGCTTTCACAAAGTCTTGCAGGCTTCAGTAAAGGTGATGCCGACGTTCTGCGTAAAGCGATGGGTAAGAAGCAGAAAGCTGTACTTGATAAGATGAAAGATAAATTCATCAAAGGTTGCGCTGATCGCGGACATGCTAAAGAAATCTGTGAAAAAATCTGGACTGACTGGGAAGCCTTCGCGCAATATGCTTTTAACAAATCTCACTCAACGTGTTACTCGCTTGTTGCTTATCATACTGCCTATCTGAAAGCTAACTACCCTGCTGAATATATGGCAGCGGTGTTAACACACTCACAGAACAATCTTGAAAATGTAACATTCTTCATTGAGGAATGTCGCAGCATGGGTATTAAAGTATTAGGCCCTCACGTAAATGAATCAGGAATTTATTTTGAAGTAAATAAAAATGGCGAGATCCGTTTTGGACTTGGTGCTATTAAAGGTGCAGGTGACGCCGCTGTTGAAGCTATCATCCATGAACGTGAACATAAAGGTCCTTTCCCCGATCTGTTTGAATTTGCTAAGCGATTAAGTAATCGTTCAGTCAATAAAAAAACTTTTGAATGTCTGGCGTTATCTGGTGCGTTTGATTGCTTTAAAGATATTCATCGCAAGCAATATGTGTTTGCCAAAGATGGCGACATCAGTCTTATTGAAAAGGCTATCAAGTTTGCTGCCAGAACACAGCAGGAAGAACAAAGTGCACAAGCAAGTTTGTTCGGAGGCAGCAGCGGTACGGCCATGCCTAAACCTAAAATAGAATACACTGAACCTTACAGTGAAATAGAAAAACTAAATCTGGAAAAAGAAGTTGTTGGTATTTATATTTCAGGACATCCATTAGATTCTTTCCGTTTTGAGATGGAAAGTTTTTGCAACACATCATGCAATCAGCTTAACGAACTCGAAACTATGCTTGGCCGTGATATAAAAATTGGCGGCATTGTTTCAGCAGTTGAACATCGTACTACGAAGACCGGCAAACCGTTTGGCAAGTTTACGTTGGAAGATTACACAGGCAACTATTCATTTGTACTCTTCAGTGAAGATTATTTAAAATACAAAACCTACATGGCATTAGGTTGGTTCTTATTCATAGAAGGCGCCATTGTAAAAAATAGCTGGGGACAACAAAACGTTGAAGTTAAAATCAGAAATATTGATTTGCTAAACGAACTTGGATTGAAACGTACTAAAGGTGTTCAATTACGCGTTAATGCCAGTGACATTACTAAAGATCTGATCGGTAAGATTGAAGATGTATGCTCTGAGTTTACCGGAAGCACACCACTCTATTTAAAACTTCGTGATGAACATGAGAATATTTATTTGGAAATGCTCTCTCGTCGTTTCAGGGTGAACCCAATTAACGACATGGTGAAGAAGATGAAGAAGATGCCAGAGGTTGAGGTTGAGGTAATGTTTTAAATATTTTAGATTTCAGGATTATCTACATACTATGTTAAAAAACTGCACTCTCGCGATCGCCTTAGTTTGTGTTGTCATTTCCAACTATGCGCAAACCACCATTACACTTGGTAAACCTTATGCGGTTATTGATGCTGATAGAAAATATTATTTTTCAAAGGGTAATGAAATTCTTGCAGTAAAGGTTAATAAAAAGACAATTCACTTACAGAAGCTCAATTCTGAGAACCTGACATTCGAAAAAATCAGACTCTATGACGACTTTCCTAAAAACTTCGCCATAGAACTCATCACTTCATTTCAGGACAACTACTATATATTTTATTCTTACTGGGATGGAGAGAATGAACAATTATTTGCAAGACAAATTGATTTTGATGCGGGCACTTTCAATGGTCCTGCCCAAAAAATTATTTCTGTAAAAGAGAAGATCACAGGTACAAGTCGTAGTTCTGGTTTCTTCAAGATTTCAACTTCAGATAAATTTGACTTTTACTTTTCCAACAACAACTCTTTATTAGCCATACAATACAGACTCAAACCTGAGATCAGGAACGATAGTAAAAATTATGACATCATTGGGTTACATATATTCGATAGTTCCTTAAATGAGAAATGGAGCAACAAAATCAAGATGCCCTATACGGAAAAGAAGATGAACAATCTTGACTACGCTGTTGACTCTCGTGGAAATGCCTATATCGTTACCAGTGTTTATGATGACGACACGACTGACGAAAAGAAAAAGGGTTCAGCAGAACCCAATTACCATCTTGAAATTTTAAAAATCCCGGCAAACACAACGGATATTATTCCTATTCAAGTTAATCTGGCTGGCAACTTCATTAAAACTGTAAAATTGTATGAAGGTGCCCAGGGAAACATGACTTGTGCAGGCTTTTATAATACGGGTACTAAACCGGGCAATGCTGATGGTATCATTATGTTTAAACTTGGAGAAGATAATGTAGCCTACGATTTCAAGACGTATGAAATTCCTCTAGAAATTTTAAATCAATATGCCAGTTCAAAAGCTATAAATAAAAACGCTTCAAATGAAAGTGAAGATCATGCTGAGTTTGAACATTTATCACTCCGTAGAATCATTGCTAATGAAGACGGAAGTATCATACTTCTTGGCGAGCAGATTTATCAGATAACACATTCATATTACAATGCTTTCACACATACCTTCACCACATATACTATTTACTATTATAACGACATGTTAATTTCAAAAATTGATTCTAATGGAGCGTTAGCATGGATGAAAAAATTACCTAAGCGACAACAGTCGGGCAAAGGAGGCATGCTGTGGTCTGGAGGGAGTGGATCACCATTAGGCGGTATGTCTTTCTATTATTTCCCGAGTGAAAACAAACATTATCTTGTATTCCTGGATAATGAAAAAAATATTGATCTTCCTGTTACCAAAGTTCCTGCAGTTCACATCGATGGCCAGGGAGGATTTCTGACGGCATACGTTGTTGATGATAAAACCGGTGACTTTAACAAGATGTCTATTCTGGATACCCGAAATGTTAAGGGTATGGAGATCTATCAATTTACTCCACGAAGAATTGAGAAGACATCACCAACATCATTTGTGTTCGAAGCTTACAAAAAAGATAAAGAAGATATTTTGATTAAGGTTGATTTGAAATAATAGTTTGGTAAGTAGAATGCTTACAACAAGATCATCGTGAGTTACACTATCACTAACAGTTCCTCCTATGCAAGTAAGGAGCTTCATCCCATCAGAGTGCAGGAGACCAGTCACTCTGATGAGATGAAGCCTGTAAGGAAACGATCAGAGATTAGATTTAAAAAATACCTCCTGCAAAGGAAGGTAGGGACTGATTCTCTTTAGTTCATCTTACTCGGAGAAAAAATCAATTCGACATCGCTTGGCAGACCGTAAAAATCAATAATCATTATTACTTGTTTGAGCATGTAATAATGACCAATCCGCGGACCAATTTTTGATAAGATAGGTTTCAGGTGTTTCTTGAATACGGTATAGGACACACTGTAAAGTTCGGCTAGTTCCCTTGCCGTGCAGGGTCTCACAATCCATGTTTTCATAAAATTTGAGGGTTATGTTTAATTCCGAATTTACTTATGCAAAGAACACACAAAGAAAAATAAAGTTCTAAAAATCAACTAGGTACTTTTACGCACACACATCTGTCCGTTTTTTTATAACTGTCATAATTTGACAGATTAGACGAACACTGCACTAAATAACTACGTAGAAATTATTTTTTCTTTTTTCTGACATTGAACTTTTTTCTATGCCCAATTAGATAGGAACTGCAATCCAGGTGATGAATAATTTTCTGCAGATATTAATTAGGTATCAATATAAGGCCATATGAAGAATTGTCAGTTTAAATTCTTTGTTAACTACAAACCTACAACTTTTCAATCACAAGATTATGATTGGTGTAAATACAAATATCAGCTGCTATCGTAAGACTTTCTCGAACAATTTCTTCAGCTGTGAGATGAGGTGCATGTTTCTTTAATGCCAATGCTGCTGATTGTGCATACATAGCACCAGAACCAATTGCTGCTACCTGGTTATCAGGTTCGAGTACATCACCTGTTCCTGATAAGACAAGAATTTCATCTTTGTTGGCAGTTATCAACATGGCTTCAAGTCGACGAAGGAAACGATCCATACGCCAATCCTTCGCAAGTTCAATGGCAGCACGCTTCATGTTGCCACCATACGAATTAAGTTTTTCTTCGAAGCGCTCAATCAACGTAAAGGCATCAGCTGTTGAACCCGCGAAGCCAGCCAGGATTTTTCCATCCTGAAGTTTTCTGATCTTGCGAACATTACTCTTGGCTACATAATTTCCCATCGTAGCTTGTCCGTCTCCACCAATAGCAATTTGCCCGTTATGCAATACGGCAATGATGGTTGTAGCGTGAATTTTTTCCATACAATAATTATGAGAGGTGAGAAGACTCGTCTAAAATAAAAATGAGGCTGTCTCAATAGTTGAAACAGCCTCTAAATATGTTCAATGGATTAAATCAAAATACGAACAGGATCCTCCATCAGACCTTTGAAAGTTTTCAGGAAGGCTGAACCTACAGCGCCATCAACAACACGGTGGTCACAAGAAAGTGTAACCTTCATGATGTTGCCAACAGCTAATTGACCATTCTTAACAACCGCAGTTTCCTTGATACCACCAACGGCCAGGATACATGCATTTGGTGGATTAATGATGGCTGTAAATTCATCTACACCAAACATACCCAGGTTAGATACGGCAAATGTTCCACCTTCCATTTCGGCTGGTTGTAACTTTTTGTCGTGAGCTTTCTGTGCAAGTTCTTTTACTTCAACAGCTATATGTGATAATGACTTATTCTCTGCAAAGCGAACAACAGGAACTACCAGTCCGTCTTTCACGGCAACGGCCACACCAATATGAATGTGATTATTTCTGCGAATCTTATCCACCAGCCAGCTTGAATTTACATCAGGGTTCTGACGTAACGCAGCGGCAACGGCTTTAATAACCATGTCGTTAAATGAAATCTTCACAGGACTAATTTCATTGATGCTCTTGCGGGCTTCAATGGCTTTGTCCATGTTAATTTCCATCGTGATAAAGAAATGCGGCGCAGTAAATAAGCTTTCTGACAAACGCTTGGCAATAACCTTACGCATTTGTGAAGCTGGAATTTCTTCAAAGCTCTCCTCACCAACAACACGTGGAAGTATAACTGGTGCCTGAGCTCCTTTTGCTGGTGCTGATGTTGCAGCAGGAGCAGAAGCTGGTTTATAGTTTTCAATATCGGTTTTGGTAACACGGCCATGTTCACCAGAACCTTGAATTTTGCTAATGTCAATACCTTTATCCTGAGCCATCTTTTTGGCCAACGGAGAAGCTTTAACTCGTCCGTTTGTAGAATGCTCAACTGTTGTTGGAGCAAATGCCGGAGCGTTGGTTTCCGCTTTAGCACCAGTAACTACACCTCCACCAACGGATGGAGCGCTTTTAGCACCATGAGCGCTTAGCAATGTTTTCCAATCGGCATCTTTTTCACCGATGATGGCGAGGACACCATTCACGGGAACAGATTTACCGGCTTCAGCTCCTATATAAAGAAGTGTTCCGGTATTGTATGACTCATACTCCATGGTGGCTTTGTCGGTTTCAACTTCAGCCAGGAGTTCACCTGATTTCACGCTATCGCCAACTTTCTTATGCCATGCTGCAATAACACCATCAGTCATGGTATCACTCATTTTGGGCATCAAAACAATCTCAGCTTTGATTCCGCTGGTATCAACAGCAGGAGCTGCCGGAGCAGATGTTTCTGCCACTTTTGGAGCTTCAACCTTGCCACCAGTAGCAGCCGCGTTAGAAGCGCCAGCTAGTAAAGCCGCATAATCCTCACCTTTTTTACCAACAATGGCCAGCACGTCGTTTACTTTAACAGCCTGCCCTTCCTGTGCACCGATATAAAGAACAGTGCCCTCGTTAAATGATTCGTAATCCATAGTGGCCTTGTCGGTTTCAATTTCCGCCATTAGCTCACCTGATTTAACAACATCTCCTACTTTTTTATGCCACTTGGCGATCACCCCTTCGGTCATGGTGTCACTCATTTTGGGCATTCTAACAATCTCTGCCATTGTTGATTCTATTGATTTTGATACGTTTTCGAATTTGCGAGGTCAAAAATAGGTCTAAAAAGATGGATATTCAAGCCAAATTATGCCTTAAAAATTGAATGTACCAATAAGTAATTCCACCTTCGAGGCGCTGGGATTCAGCCCTTCTGAGTATCGTACGCCAAGATTAAACTGCGGCAAAAAACGCATAATGTTAAAATCAAATTTAACCTC
>DATJHZ010000523.1:0-10200 GCA_035493595.1 Cyclobacteriaceae bacterium
CCAAACGGTAACGTCGAATCCGGCTCTTGTTAAGAGGTCAGAAGCAAGCCTTGGTATGATGCGGGTAATAAGAACTTTCTTTGGCATTGATCATGGTTTTGGAAGTATTCAAATGTAGGGTTCCGGCAGGAAAACTTCAAAGCCATTGTCGATGAATGTTCACAGTATAGTTTAGTTTGTAAAAGAATGATCAGCAATGATTGACTTTGTTATATTTACAGTTATTGTAAATTTCCTCCAATGATAACCAGCGTTATTACTACTCAAAATCTTTCGAAGACGTACGATACGAAAGTTCTCAACAATATTAATCTCGACATAAAACCAGGCGAAATTATTGGATACATTGGGCCAAATGGCGCCGGTAAAAGCACCACCATTAAAATTTTAACGGGCATCATTTCAGATTTTGATGGTGAAGCTTCTGTGCTGGGTTATGATATCCGAAAGGAGACCATTGAAATAAAAAGACGCATTGGTTATATACCAGAGAATGCAGCCTTATATGAAACACTTACACCGTTAGAGTATCTTCATTTTATCGGACAACTCTACAGTCTGGATAAAAATCAGACTGATACAAAAGCAAAAGAATTACTGAATGTTTTTGAACTTACCAATCATGTAGACTCACGCATGACGACTTTTTCAAAAGGCATGAAGCAAAAAGTGTTGCTCATCGCTGGCATGATTCACAATCCTTCCATATTATTTTTAGATGAACCATTATCGGGGCTTGATGCTAATGCGGTTATTTTGGTTAAGGAGATTCTTACACAGCTAAAACAAAATGGCAAGACAATTTTCTACAGCTCTCACTTAATGGATGTTGTTGAAAAAATATCAGATCGCATTATCATTATCAACAAAGGCGAGATGATTGCTAACGGAACCTATGCTGAATTAAACTCACAAGCGCATAGCGGATCGCTTGAACAACTCTTCACAGAGATTACCGGAAATAAAGAACATCATTCTGCAGCAGGACAATTCATCAGCATTCTCGAAAACAAATGAACAACATCTTACTTCGATTTCTTGATCTGTTTAAAAGTCTTTATCGCTTAGCGGGCATTAATTATGAGCAACTCCGTGCTATTGTTGCTATCAAACTCACTATGGATAACAGGCGATATATTATCGCCTTCAAAAAAAAGAAAGATGAAGAGCCTGGTAATGCTTTTGGTACTACACTGCTGATCTACGCCATCTTTGGAATTTTTCCAGCGATCTTCATTTTTAGTGTTCAATCCATTATGGTGAGTATGATTTTTTTCTTCAGCTATATTATGGTCATGATCGCGATGACGCTGATAACAGACTTCTCTTCTATATTGCTGGATACAAGTGATAATACCATAATTCTACCAAGGCCTGTTGACGGACGCACTCTTTTCATCTCGCGTCTTACGCATATTATGCTTTATCTGGGGCAACTCACATTGGGTCTTTCTCTCTGTTCAATAATAATGGTAACGGCCAAGTTTGGATTTGTCTTCGCGTTGTGTTTCATCATTATTATAATCCTTTCTGTTTTAACAGCCCTGCTCATTACTAACATTGTTTATTTACTCATCATGCAATTTGCAAGCGAAGAGAAATTGAAAAGTGTTATTAATTATTTTCAAATTATTATGGCGGTGGCTTTCATGGGAGGATATCAGTTATTGCCCCGAATGATAGGCCGTTTTGAATTGAAGGATTATGTTTTTGAATTATCATGGTGGAGTTATCTGATCCCACCTGTATGGATGGGTGGTGCATTAGAGTTAGTTCATCAGCACATCCTTGACAACTCGCATTTAATTTTAGCAACGCTGGGCATATCCTTTCCAATAGCAGGCCTTTACATAACGAATAAATATCTCACACCACTATTCAATAAGAAGCTTGGTTCGATGAGTTCAACAAATGACCAACCAATTATTTCGAAAGAGCAAAGGATTCAACGAACTAACTGGTTAGAACGCATTAGTACGATCATTACAACAAGCATGTTTGAACGAGCTTCATTTGAACTTGTTTATAAAATGCTGGGTCGGGATAGAAAAATAAAACTCAAGATTTATCCAGCTGTGGGTTACATCGTTGTGTTTGGAATAGTGTTTATGATGAGAGGACGAGATGACTTTAGTACAACATGGCATAATTTACCAAACACACAATATTATCTCGTGCTGATCTATTTTACATTTATGATCTCACAGGTAGCGTTGCGTGAGATTCCGTATTCAGATGATTTTAGAGCGAGCTGGTTTTATTCATCGGCACCTATCGATCGGCCAGGTGAAATTCTTTCGGGCATGGTGAAGGCTATTTTTATAAAACTCTTTCTCCCGATTTATGCATTGATCTCTGTGTTTATTTTTTACGTGTGGGGCTTGCCTGTATTGGATGATATTGTGTTCGGGCTTTTAAACAATATTCTTATTCTGCTGATCATGGCTGCAATTGGTAAAAGAATTTTGCCGCTTACTATGGAGCCTGGTGCCAAGCAGCAATCAGGTAATCTTGTCAGAGGTATTATCATGATGCTCTGCATGGCAATACCTGGCGGATTGCATTATATATTAGGCCAATGGCCGTTGATCATGTTGAGTTTTATTCCAGTACAATTGGGTGTTATTTATTTGTTTTTACGATTGTATAAAGCAACACCGTGGAGCGATATTTTTTCGGGATGAACATTAATTAAGGGAATATCTACAAACTCTACTATTCCTTCTGTTAAAGCCTCACCCTTGTTCCCTCTATGACTGAATCTATAACTTCAGCGATAGTGCCTATGGCATTGCTTTTAAAATTTCATTTATAATAATCTCTGTGTGGAGTTTGTCTATGCATACAAATTTAATGTCGAGATCAAGTCTTCATCAAATTGCAGAATGGCTCCCTTCTCTGGCGGAGAAGGGTTGGGGATGAGGCCAATACTAGATGCCGTTAATAATCTTCCTGATTATTCTTCAGTCTGATCTTCATAGTAGTGCCAACGTTCAATGTACTTTCAATTTCAAGAGCACCGTTAATGTGATGAAGGAGTTCTTTACAAAGCTTCAATCCCATGCCAAGCCCAACCTCCTCTTGTGTGCCTTTGGCAGCGGAGTAATGATTTTCAATAATCTTGTCGATGGTGTCTTTATCCATGCCAATACCCGTGTCAATTACATCAATAGTAAAATAACCGTTGGCTTGCTCTGATTGAATTTTTATAGAACCTTTTTCTTCCGTGAACTTAATGGCATTAGAGATAAGATTTCGGATCACAACAGTGATTATCTCTACATCGCTATGTATAGTGGCTGAGGCAGGGACGGTAAGCGATACCGTTATCTGTTTTGCATCATAAAGACCTTTGTAGAGAGGAAGGATTTTCTCGACCAGATTACGCACTTTAATTTTCTCAACATTAATACTGATACGATCGAAGTTTGATTTCGTCCAGATTAATGTGGTGTCTAAAAACTCCATGGAGAGAAACGCCTTCTCGTTAACATCTTTCACAGTTGCTGAAAATTCCTCTTTCGAAATTTTTCCTGCAAGCATGAGAGAAGAAAGAGAATGAAGATTTCGGAGCGGGCCACGTAAATCATGTCCCAGCACAGAAAGAATTTTGTCTTTATTCTGATTAGCACGTTGCAACTCTGCATCTCTTGCCAGCACATCATGAATATCGATAAAGGCCACCAGGTAGAAACTTCCCGACACAGATGATTTTACTTCGTACCAGCGATCGCCATTACGCTTGGTTCTTATCAATGCCCGAAGTACAACGGAGTCTTCATTATTTTTTTGAGCTGCCAACGTGCGACTTGCCCATTCATCTTTAACCTCCTGACGATATCCCGGATCTGGGTAGGCTACGCGAAACCAATCTTCATAGGTTGGAATGTCGTCGCATGAGTAGCCGATCTCATGTAAAAATTGTTCGTTTACAAAAACATTGTATCTCGTTTTTTGTCGAAACTCAGAGACAAGAAATGGATAGGGTAAAAAATCAAGAATCCTCTTCAGAGTTTCTTCTTCAATATTTAGCTTATCCAGATGAATGCTCACGTAACAGATTTTATAGGTCTATCGAATATAATAATAATGTTAAGGCTTTGCTAATTTACTCCTCCAATAACCATAGCTAAAATAAATAGCAAGGCCAAAGGTCATCCATCCAAAAAACACCATCCAGCTTCGTGTTGGTATTTCTATCATGAGGTACAAGCAGCACAGCATGCCGAGTACTGGTATGAGCGAAAGCTTTTTAATGAATGAGAATATGGCGATGATAACAGAAGCCAGAAGAAAAATAAGGAATAAAATTTCCTGGTGTGATTCATCACTGAGATTCATGATGGCACTGCCCAGTCTTTCACGGAAGCCAATCATGAAAACAATAACGATAGCAGGAACAATAAATCTTCCATTGATGTACGGTAACTTAAAACGTGTTGTCTTCACTACAGTATCATCATTGGCAGGCAGCAACATTACGCCACCACAAACAAGGGCAAAGGCAAAGAGCGTACCGATGCTGGTAAGGTCTGTCATCAAAGCACTCTCCACAAACATTGCCGGTATGGCAACAATAAAACCTGTAATGATAGTTGAGAAAGCTGGAGTATGATATTTAGGATGAATCTTTGAAAAACGTTTCGGCAACAGTCCATCACGACTCATACTCATCCAGATGCGCGGCTGACCAATTTGAAACACCAGCATAACACTGGTAGCGGCAACTACTGCACTCACAGAAATAAAGAAACCTACTTTACTAAGATTGATTTTTTCAAACACGTATGCTAACGGATCGGCAACGCCATTGAATTCACTATAATTTACCATGCCGGTGATCACCAGTGTTACGATCACATAAATGATAGTGCAGATGATAAGCGAGTAAATCATACCTCGTGGCATATCGCGTTGCGGATCGGCGCACTCTTCGGCCGTTGTAGAGATCGCATCAAAACCTATGTAAGCAAAGAACACGGCCGATACACCTTTAAGAATTCCGCTGAAGCCTTTCGGTACAAAGGGCACCCAGTTATCAGTGTTAATATAGAATACGCCGATGGCGATAATAATAAAGAGCACAACTAATTTGAGACCCACCATGAAGTTTGCACTTTTCTTGCTTTCGCGGATACCGATATAAGCAAGTATCGTGATCAATACTACAATGATGGCGGCGGGCAGATTGGCAATTAGTTTTAATCCGCCAATAGAAGGAGCGGTACTCCAGGCCAGGAGGCTTGTATCTTCACCCGCTTTTTGCGCTGTAAGAAATACTTTTTCAGCAGTTGCCGGATCTGTTGTGAGCCACTGTGGAATGTTAATACCAACACCTTCGAGCAGGTTGATAAAGTAGCTGCTCCATGATATAGAGACCACAACATTGCCAATGGCATATTCCAGAATCAGTGCCCAGCCAATTACCCAGGCTACAACTTCACCGAAAGTAACGTAAGAATAGGTATAGGCACTTCCTGAAACGGGCACCCGGGAAGCAAATTCGGCGTAGCACATGGCGGTAAATCCGCAGGTAACGGCCGTAATCATGAAAAGAAAAATCACCCCGGGGCCACCATCAAAGGCTGCCTGACCAATAGTGGAGAAAATGCCGGCACCGATCACAGCCGCAATTCCCATGGAAGTGAGGTCGCGAACAGTCAGAACTTTCCTTAAATGGCTTTCCTGGTCTCCATGAGCAGAATCGTTGAGTAATCCTTGTAGTGGTTTCTTGCGAAATAGGGGGTTTGACATCAAGTCGAAATTTAAGAGGGCTCAAAATACTAAAAAATGTAAACGATTCAATTAAATTGCCTGAGTGTAGTGACGCACCCCTTAACTGCGTTACATTTTTTTAACGCTAAATGTATTTTTTGATGTTTCCGACCAGTGAAGGAGTTAATGGTGTTTTTCACCAGCATGACGAAAAAATCAATATCACCCAGGAGGAAATCAATGAACTTCCCCTAAAAGCTTTTGAAGGCAAGATTGTATTGGTGAGCAATGAAGAGGCTGTGAGTAAGGCATTCAAGGAAGTTGCAAAGCATAGCGTTGTAGGTTTCGATACGGAGACTCGCCCAAGCTTCCATAAAGGTCAGCATTATGATGTGGCGTTGCTTCAGATTGCCCTGGCAAACAAGGTATTCCTGGTGCGTTTAAATGATACGGGCATTACACAAGACATCGTTGAATTTTTTGAGAACAAAGATATTTTGAAAGTTGGTGTTGGCGTACGCGATGACATTCGGGTACTGCAGAAACTCAACAAATTCAAAGCAGAAGGATTTACCGAACTCACTACGCTTGCCAAAGAAGTCGGTCTCCAGGTAGAAAGTGTGAAGAAACTAACAGCCCTATTATTAGGATTCAGAATTTCTAAAAGTGCCCAGACCAGTAACTGGGAAGCAGCCGTGCTTAATGAAAAGCAAGTAAGCTACGCCGCCACTGATGCATGGGTATGTCTGGAGATTTATAAGAAGATGCTTTCGAAGAAGAAGTTATCGGTTAAGAGTTAATTGTTAATAGTAGCTAACTGATAACTTAAAATTATAGTAAGGTTAAGACGTGATTATCCTGCTCTTTAATTAATTTTAGTATCTAAGTTTTGAGAAATCATCTTCAATTTTCTTTATTGAATCCTTAAGCTCTTTTAAGGATGGAGCATTTCGGTAAATATAGCTTTCCATCATTTTGTTGTAGTCACTTTGCCAGTCTGATTCTTTTTTCTCTGATGGGAACAAGCTAAAATTTTGTGGAGATAAATTATCGTAATCTACTTCTGAGACTTTTGTAAAGATTTTTCTATGATTTCTGATTGCTTCATAAAGCCCTTGGTCTTCCATAGCTTTCTTTGCATAACCTGCTTGACTTAGCTGATTCAGATCATACCAATGACGTGACATTCGGGAAATGTCCATCTTCTCTTCGGGCTGCTGAAATAATTCATGAAGCAGAAATACTTTTTCCCAGAAAGTTCTTTGAGGAAGGACAGTGTTAATATCTACAGATTCAGTAATTCTCAAGTGTTCAGCGAGTAAAGAATTTACCGACTTCTTTTCGCTTGGTTCCATCAATGCCCTCACACCGATTTCAATTTTCACTTGTGCTTTAGTATAACCATTTGTTATTTGTGTTATAGACTTGTAGTCTAAAAGAATAACTGTTGGATCTTGATCTGAGCTTGTACTTGTGTCAGCATAGAGTTGGAAGATGTCTGGAGGTACTCCCATAGTAAGCATACGCTCATTTAGTTTTGGAACAACTACTTCAACAATAAACTTGTGAGCGTCCTTCCTGAGTTTTCCTCTTTTTCCTCTTCCTACCTCCTCGACTTCTTGTACTCCAAACAAAGTCTTGTCAATAACGATATCTATATCTTCTGAAAAGCGGTTAAGTATGTTCCAGCATTTACTTAATGATGTTCCTCCTTTGAAAGCAAAGTGAGATTGAAGTTCGCTCGTAAAGATGCATTCCAGAGTAGTAGTCACCCACCAATCTTTTTCGATCATATAATCAGGCAGGCTGGCCTGGCTGGCAACAAGGCGAAGCAGATCAATCCTTTCCCGCTCAGTTTTATGTATCCAATCTCTCATTACTTGTAACTATTAAAGGAATCCTTGATCAGCTTGCCGATCCATGCTGGAGCAATCATTAGGTCATGACTTAGATCATCTATATTTTCTCGCATAATTAGAGATTCAATTTTAGTTAGGATTGCAGGATTTAAATTCTTCTCACCAATGGTTTTAAGTGCCTGTATTACCTGACTGCTTATTTTTCCTCGCATGGAAAAGTTTTTAGGTGTAGCATGCTTGAACTTAATGGTATAACTGGTTCTGTTTTTTACTTCCTCTATTTTAATTATCCGGGAGGGGCCATCTGTTAGATACACATAGTTTAGCGGTACCTGTGTGGAAAGGCCCAATTTCCATAAAGCAAATTCTCCCGTTGGGATAATTCGAGCTTTATCTCTTCTAGCTAGTGCCGCAGCAATTTCATCAGCATTAGGCAGGAGATTGCCATGTTCTCCTAGTTTTTTTGGCAGAACATAAACTCCTTGGGATAGCCTTTTAAGATACCCTGACTGGGTAAATTGCACCAATTGTTGGCGTACAGACTCAGGTGTTCCATCCCCAGAGAAGTCTTGGGCGAACACTATACTGCCAGGCAATAGGTGTTCAATCCGATTGAGCATTTTATTTCTGACCGACATAAATGCAGTAATCAATATTTCACAAATATTGCATATATTTGTGAATATCTATATGTATTTTATTCACAAATTCGTATGTTTTTTGTGAAACGTTAAACCCTCGTTTTAAAGTCTTCCTGTGCCTATCCGATTTATTCAGCTAGGCAAGTAAAATTTTGTAGATTCGAGTTAACGTCGAATTGGTCATACATTCAAACAACCAGATGGGATAACAACTAAAGAAATTTGACAGATCAAAAACAAAAATAATTCTCGCTATTAATATCGCCGATCAGGCGAATTAAACCAGAGGATTTGTACTAATCCAGACGAGGGACTTTAAACATTTGAACGTTGCTTCTGTAAATATCTACTTCCTCTCTTCCAAAACTTTCTGCAACAAAGCAATCTTATCATCTTTCTCTTTCAACAAAGCTTCAGTAAGCTTGTTATTTTGGATCAGTAGCTCTTTTATTTCAGTCTTTAATGATTTGATCTCGCTTAATGCTTCATCCATTGAATAGAATGTAGGATAATAGTTAACAGCGTTGAGCGTTGATGTATCCTGACTTGTAAATGTATTGTTGATAACATTGAAGGCAGCTTCTTCATTAAAATTCTTTATAGCATCAGCAGGTACTTTCAATGCACTGGCAATTTCATCTAACAATGCTGCCTCAATAACCTCTTTACTTTCCAGCATCGAAATCTTCTTCTGCGACCAGTCGCCTCCAAGCTGATCGGCAAGAGCTTCTTGTTTCAGGCCTAACATTTCGCGGAAGCGTTTTACATTTCTGCCTTGGTGTATGGTGCGGTTATCGTTTGTCATGTTTCAAATATAGCAGTAATAGAAATTAAATGTAATTCTAAAATATCCATTCTACGGCATATAATTCCGATTGTAGTGATGGTATATCCAGTTGCTTCAACGCTACTTGCTGTCATATCAAACCCAATAAAAAGCATGAAGCATATCGTTAACCAACCTTTCGGCACATTTAACCCTAACGACCCACAGAGCATACGCCACATCATCCGCGAATTCTGCAGCACACACGAACCTGATAGTGTACACTTAGCTTTGTGGGATTTACTCAAACAAGCACTCTGCAGCACCGAAGCCACCAACTGGGATGAACGGAAACGCGCCGATTACTTTTTTATTTACGAAACACTTCTCCAACTAGTCAGCGCCACCTATGCCTTAACCGAAGAATGGAAAAAAATCCCAAATTAATGATTATTGATATTTACGATCTCGGATTTACGAAGTACGATTGCCAATTGCTATCGACTATGGACCATCGACTATTGACTGATGACTAACTCACTTCTTCACAGGCGCTGTGCTCACAGTCCAATTATCCGTGCGGAATAAATTAACAGGAAGTCCTTCTTTGCTATAGAGATTGGGCATAGCAGTATTACTAAATCCGAAGCGAACTGCAACAGGATTTTTGATGGCCTTATTCCAAACAACAACTGTGGCTCTATCAATCTTAACCGTGGCAGGTAA
The DNA here is from genome assembly GCA_035493595.1 of Cyclobacteriaceae bacterium. Lineage (GTDB taxonomy): Bacteria > Bacteroidota > Bacteroidia > Cytophagales > Cyclobacteriaceae > DATCRE01. The sequence goes on from DATJHZ010000523.1 coordinate 9,708, forward strand.
AAATTTCTGATCGTCACCGGCAATATAAAACTCTGTGGCATCACCACCTTTTGTCATTAGGCCAGTGATCACATTCTCAAATGAGATTCTGATTTTATTCTTTTCAACGGACATGCTTTTATACAACGGAGTTTTATAGGCAAGATCCGTTTTTCCATAAGTGTCTGCCAGCGCATAATTTGCAAGACGAAATCCGATGTCGGCTTTGTTGATGGGGTGAATATCATTTACGTTATCCACCAGATCGCTGGTAATCACCATGCCGGTTTTAGGATAACTTAAAACAGAAGTTTGTGCGGTTCGCAGCAACGCAGCAATATGTTCATCGCCATAGGCATACGGCGCAACTTGCACGAAATAAAAAGGAAAATCTTTATTCCACGCTTTACGCCATGAACCAATCATAGCGGTGAGCAATTTTGAATAGGTAGAATATGTAGTAACGTTGCTTTCGCCCTGATACCAGAGTGCGCCTGCAATTACATAATTTGTA
>DATJHZ010000524.1:0-7882 GCA_035493595.1 Cyclobacteriaceae bacterium
AACTAATGCTGGTATTCTTGGAATGCTTGATAAAATAGGAACTTTAGAGTCAGGAAAATTGGCGGACATCATAGCAGTAGATGAAAATCCGATTAAAAATATTCATACACTTGAAGCTGTTAGGTTTGTGATGAAAGAGGGAGTTGTTATTAAGTAAGTATCTATCAAAGTTTTTCACACCTTTTTCCCCTAAAAGGGTGAGGTGGTGAATATTTTTTTTAGAGACTTTTGAAATTAATATTCTTTCAAAATCTATAACTATTAAATCAAGCAACCATGAAAAAGTTATTCACTCTTATTTTAGTGTTTGTCGGTTTTCTTTCATTTGCACAAACCCGCTATTCAGCAAAAGATTTCTTCACAGAAAAAAATATTGTCTGGTATGGTATTGACTACTCCAAAGCAAAATTCATAGGGAGTTTCGCTCAGTTTAAAGATGCAGGTACGGTTGATGGAAAGGCTTTAGTTGATAAATATTTTCCAGGTTGGAATGCTGTGATCCCTCATGAACCACAAAAATATGATGTCGCCAAGTTTTTAAATAAAACCACCTCTTACAATGACCTGGCGCCAGTTACAAGTGTTAATGGCGAGACCAATCCTGATGGCATTATGCAGGAAAATGATTACACCTTAAGTGAAGGTGATATTCCAGCGATGATAAAGAAATATAAGGTTGGTGATAAGACTGAAGGACTTGGAGCTGTATTTATTACGGAAGCCTATAATCACTCAAAAGAAACAGCTTCTTATTACGTTGTTATTTTTGACATAGCATCAAAACAAGTATTGATTTCTGAAAAATATTCTGCCAAGCCAGGTGGTTTTGGTATAAAGAACTACTGGATTTCTACTGCGCTGAAGACGTTTCAGCAAGTGTCTGACAATTACGGTAAGTGGAAAAAGACTTATGGCGGTTAATGCCCTTTGACCCATTGAATAGTACGGCCTCGTAATCTAACCCGATTATGAGGCTGTTTAGTTTTTAAGCATGGTGAACGGGGCTTTTTACCTGATTTAATTTTAACCGAAACTACCCCTCGTCAAAACCTTAAAAATCCCTACTTTTGCAGTCCACATTTTACAGATAGACAGAGGGAATGGAAAATATCCGCAATTTTTGCATAATAGCCCATATTGATCATGGTAAAAGCACCCTGGCAGACAGGTTATTAGAGTTTACAGGTACGGTTACTGACCGCCAGATGCAAGCTCAGGTGCTTGACAACATGGATTTGGAGCGTGAAAAAGGGATTACCATAAAATCTCACGCTATCCAAATGAACTATAAACTCGATGGTAAAGAGTATGTTCTTAATCTGATCGACACCCCCGGCCATGTCGATTTCTCATACGAAGTATCGCGATCTATTGCCGCCTGCGAAGGTGCGTTGTTGATCGTAGATGCCAGCCAGGGTATTGAAGCTCAAACCATTTCCAATCTTTATTTAGCATTGGAACATAATCTGGAAATTATTCCGGTTATGAATAAAATAGATTTACCACACGCTAATCCAGAAGGTGTGGCCGATGAAATCATAGATTTAATTGGTTGTAAGCGCGAAGATATTATCTCAGCAAGTGCCAAAGAAGGCAAGGGTATTGATGATATTTTGAAGGCCATTGTATCACGCGTACCCGCACCAAAAGGTGATCCTAACGCACCGCTGCAAGCACTGATCTTTGATTCTGTGTTTAATTCTTTCCGTGGTATTGAAGTTATCTTCCGCGTATTGAATGGCACGATCAAGAAGAATGATAAAGTAAAGTTCGTAAGCGTTGGTACGGAGTATGGTGCTGATGAAATTGGTATTTTACGATTAGATAAATCGCCACGCAATGAAATCAGCGCGGGTAACGTAGGTTATCTTATCTCTGGTATTAAAGTAGCGAAAGAAGTTAAGGTAGGTGACACCATCACGTTAGTAAGTAATCCTGGTGAAGCCATTCATGGTTTTGAAGATGTGAAGCCCATGGTATTTGCTGGTATCTATCCGGTTGAAACAAGTGAGTTTGAAGAGCTTCGTGCTTCCATGGAAAAGCTTCAACTTAACGATGCTTCACTTGTCTGGGAACCGGAAACATCAGCTGCACTTGGTTTTGGTTTCCGATGTGGATTCCTTGGCATGCTTCACATGGAGATTATCCAGGAGCGTTTAGAGCGTGAATTCGGAATGACTGTTATCACGACAGTTCCATCAGTACAGTTCAAGGCATACTTAACCAATGGCGAGGTTGTTGAAATCAACGCACCGTCTGAAATGCCAGACCCTACAACGACTGACTATATAGAGGAACCTTATATTAAAGCACAAATCATTACCAAAGCAGAATATATCGGCTCTATCATAAGCTTATGTATGGATAAGCGTGGTATGATTAAGAATCAAAACTATCTAACTACCGATCGGATTGAGATGACTTTTGAAATGCCATTGTCTGAGATTGTATTTGATTTCTTCGACAAGTTAAAAACTATTTCACGTGGCTATGCCTCATTGGATTATCACATGATTGGCTTCCGCGAATCTGATTTGGTGAAGCTTGATATTCAGTTAAACGGCGAAAAAGTCGATGCGCTTTCGGCCATTGTTCACAAAACAAAAGCACACGACTGGGGAAGAAAGCTTTGTGAAAAGTTAAGAGAATTATTACCACGCCAGATGTTTGAAATTGCTATTCAGGCAGCCATCGGTCAGAAGATCGTAGCGCGTGAAACAGTAAAAGCCTTGCGCAAAAACGTGTTGGCAAAATGTTATGGTGGTGATATTTCACGTAAGCGTAAACTTTTAGAGAAACAGAAGAAAGGTAAGAAGCGTATGCGCCAGGTGGGCAACGTTGAAATACCACAAGAGGCATTCATGGCCGTTCTTAAAATTGATTAATTAATTAGTCCACAGTCGACAGTCGACAGCCGGCTGTGGACCGTGGACCGTCGACTAATAAACATGACAGAAACAACAACATACGCACTTATTGATGGCCGCAAGGTTTCGGCTGATATCAAGCAGGAGATCACACAGAAAGTTGCATTGCGTAAACAGCAAGGCAAGAAGGTTCCTCACCTGGCTATTATCCTGGTAGGTGATGATGGCGCCAGCCAGACGTATGTTGATAACAAAGTGAAGTCGTGCAAAGAGGTTGGTTATCATTATACTATGATGCGCTTCGCCGATACGATCAGCGAAGAAAAATTAATGAAGCACATCGATCATGTAAATGATGATGAAGATGTTGATGGGTTCATTGTCCAATTACCGTTGCCTGCTCATATCTCTGTTGAACGTATCACTGAAAAAATTCGTGCTGATAAAGATGTTGATGGTTTTACCAATCACAACTTTGGAAGTATCTTCTCCAAGAGCCCGTTGCTCATGCCCGCTACGCCGTTTGGTGTAATGGAGTTGCTTCGTCGTTATAACATTGAGACAGAAGGAAAGCATGCTGTTGTAGTGGGAGCGAGTCGTATTGCCGGTGCTCCATTAAGTATGATGCTCACTGAACAAGGTCATGCAACAGTAACGATATGTCATAAATTCACTAAAGACCTTGCAAGCTATACGCGTTCAGCTGATATTTTACTTGTTGCTGTTGGTCGCCCGGATTTGATCACAGCGGATATGGTCAAAGAAGGCGCTGTTGTTATTGACATTGGAACCACTCGTGTTGAAGGGCCACAGTTTGCAAAAGGCTGGGCTATCAGAGGCGACGTTGATTTCAAAGCCGTTGCTCCTAAATGTTCATACATCACACCTGTGCCGGGTGGCGTTGGTCCGATGACAATCGTTTCTCTCTTACTGAACACACTTAAAGCGACAGAGCTTAGAGAACCTTAATTAATTTCAGATTTCAGATTTCAAATCTTGGATAGGCTTTACCCTTATTGATTGAAACCTGAAATTTGAAATCCGAAATAGTAAACCTGAAACTTGAAATCAACAGAAACTATAACAACCGCACTTCCCCTAATGGAAGACTTCTACACCATTCAAGGTGAAGGATTCTATCAGGGTCATGCAGCATATTTTATCCGGCTGGGAGGTTGTGATGTGGGATGTGTTTGGTGTGATGTAAAAGAATCATGGGATGCTTCTGCACATCCATTGGTATCAATTCAGGAAATGACCAACCGGGCAAAGGCCAGTGGTACTGACATTGTTGTTATTACCGGTGGTGAGCCCGTTATGTATGATCTCACTGAATTAACAGGTGCGTTAAAAGAGGCAGGATTAAAAACAAACATCGAAACATCAGGCGCTTACCCTATAACAGGGGAGTGGGACTGGGTATGTTTCTCCCCCAAGAAATTCAAAGCTCCTCATAGCTCTATTTATGGACATGCTAACGAATTAAAAGTTATTGTTTATAATAAGAGTGATTTTAGCTGGGCAGAAGAGTTTGCTGAAAAAGTAAATCCGGAATGCGAATTATTTCTTCAACCGGAGTGGTCAAAAGAAAAAGAGATGCTTCCGTTGATCATTGATTATGTGAAAAAGAATACACGCTGGAAGGTTTCTCTGCAGATTCATAAGTACATGAATATTCCTTAAGTAGAAGTGCCAAGTATATAAACTATCAACGATTAACTGATAACGGTTAATGAAATGACAATAGAGGAGTTTTTAAGTACGTTAAACAGGTTGGGGGGCGAGCGAGTCCCTTTTTTATTTCTGGTTGATTTTGAGATGAGAAAGCCTGTTGTTATAACCCTTGGCAACGTTAATGACAATGATATCCTTTTTGATGTACAAGGATTTACAAATGCCTCAGCAAAGCAGTATGATGTTCAGCATGATTTATCGTTGCAGAAATATCCTATCGCATTCAATGATTATAAAAACAAATTTGATTTTGTATTCGATAGATTATCCTATGGCGATTCGTTTCTTACCAATCTTACCGCGAGCACAGAAATAAAAATAAACACATCCTTACGTGAACTCTTCTTTCGCAGTAAGGCAAAATATAAGCTTTGTTACAAAGATCAATTTCTATTCTTCTCACCAGAGACCTTTATTCAGATAAGCGAGGGGAAGATTTTTTCATATCCGATGAAAGGCACCATTGATGCAGATCTTCCTGATGCTGAAAATATAATAGTAAACGATCAGAAAGAACTTGCTGAACATGTTACCATTGTTGATCTCATTAGAAATGACCTGAGTCAGATCGCGACGGATGTTAAGGTATCAAGATTCAGATACATCGAAGAGATTAAAACAAATACCAAAAACCTTTTGCAGGTAAGTTCAAAGATAGAAGGCCAGTTGTCAGAAGATTACCTGTCAAAACTTGGAAGTATAATAGTGTCTTTGTTACCTGCGGGTTCAGTTAGTGGTGCGCCTAAAAAAAAGACACTTGAAATTATTCATCAGGCTGAAGGAGAGGAGCGTGGCTACTACACCGGAGTATTTGGATATTTTGATGGCAATAAACTGGATAGTGCTGTGATGATTCGCTACATTGAAAATAAAAATGATAAACTTTTTTACCGAAGTGGTGGAGGGATTACAACACAGAGTGTCGTTGAGGGAGAGTATCAGGAAATGATTGATAAAGTATATGTCCCTCTTACTTGAATCTATAAAACTAAAAGACGGAGAGTTCAGTAATCTCTTTTATCATGAACAACGCATGAATCGTTCATTGAAAATGCTATGCGGTGTACATGATCAGTTTATCCTGGAAGATTTTCTAAATGAAATCGAACGTCCAAAGAAAGGTCTTTACAAGTGTCGCATCGTGTACGATGATGAAATGAAAGATGTTGAATTTATTCCTTATTTGCCAAAATCAATTCGGAGTCTTCGCATTGTTGAACACGATCGCATTAATTATGAGTTTAAATATACTGACCGAAAAACTATTGATCGGCTTTTTGATCTTAGGAAAGAGTGCGACGATATTCTCATTATTAAACGAGGTCTTGTCACAGACTCTTCATTTTCAAACATTGTGCTTAAAAAAGGAAAGCACTGGTATACACCATGGTCGGCTTTGTTAAAGGGTACCATGCGTCAAAGTCTTCTGGAAGATGGTATCATTGAAGAAGAAGAAATCCGCAAAGAAGATTTGAAAGATTTCGAATCGTTTAAGCTAATTAACGCCCTGCTTGGTTTCGATGGACCAGAGATTAATATTTCCCAGATATTTCAGTAAGCAGAGGTTGAGCTACAAATGATATACTGCTTGTGGTAGCCTTAATTACAAAGTATATTTAAGCATGATTAGAATCACTTTCATTCTTACTTTTCTATTCTCTTGTTTGCTTGCGATAGGCCAGGCACAACTGAGTACCAAAAACAAAAAAGCAATTGAATATTATGTTGAAGCCGATAATTATCGTGTACGCAGACAGACGCAGCAGGCCATTGAGCTTCTTACACTGGCATTAGAAAAAGATAAAAATTTTGTTGAGGCATATTACCGTCTCGGGTTAGTGTATTTTGAAAAGAACAATTATTCTGAGGCTATAAAAAATTATGAGAAGGGTTTAAGTCTTGCTTCAGATCCAGTCAAACAAAAAATATTCTGGTATGATATGGGTGACTGTTTTTTCTTACTGGGTCAGTATGACAAAGCAGAAACTTGCTTTAATGATTTTTTGAAAGCTGAAATTCTAAACAAGCAGAAGATTGATCATGCCAGGCAGATGCTTAAGAATATTGAATTTGCGAGACAGGCAACTGTAGTAGCATCAAAATACAATATACATCCACTGAGTGATACCGTTAATTGTTTTGGCATGCAGTATTTCCCTGTATTAACGGCAGACCAACAATCACTTATTTTCACACGCCGTTTAGCAAAGACGCCCGATGATGATGAAGATCTTGTTCTTTCTGAAAAGGATGCAGATGGAAGATGGAAATCGCCAGTCTCTATTTCAAAAAATATAAACTCATCGTATAATGAAGGCACGTCAACAATATCGGCTGACGGTCGTCTTTTGATATTCACTTCCTGTGTTGGGCGACAAAGCTTTGGTAGTTGTGATCTGTATGAAAGTCATAAGGTGGGTAACGATTGGTCTGAACCCGTTAACCTCGGACTAAATGTAAATTCAGCTGACTGGGAATCGCAACCCTCTCTATCTGCCGATGGAAGAACACTCTATTTTGTTTCTGATAGAAGAGGTGGTGTTGGCAGACGTGATATCTGGACAAGTTATAAAAATGAAAAAGGTGAATGGACTAAAGCAAAAAATATCGGTCGTACTATCAATACTGTTTATGATGAGATATCTCCGTTCATTCACGTAAATAACAGAGTACTTTATTTTGCTTCCAATGGATTGACAGGCTTTGGTGGATATGATATTTATTATTCAGAGAAAGATACAGCTGGGTTGTGGTCAGCCCCTGAAAATTTTGGAGCACCTATTAATAATCATGAAGATCAGTTCTCCTTATTTATAACAGCTGATGGTAAGAAAGGATATTATTCGCACGAAGAGACATTGGAGCAAGGACTTACAAGAAGCAAGATCTATGAAACTGAGATTCCGGAAGAGCGGCAGATTAAGTTTAAAAGCAATTATGTAAAAGGTGTTGTCCGCGACAAACAAACCCAAAAACCTCTGGCTGCAACAGTTGAACTTATTAATCTTGCGAAGGGACAAACAGAGTCATTTGTTAATTCAGACTCTGTAACCGGACAATATCTTATAGTATTAACGCAGGGTGCCGAATATGCACTCTATATTCATAAGAGTGGATATCTGTTTAATAGCAGGAATTTTAACTACTCAGAAGTAAAAGATTTTAAACCTATAACGCAGAACATAGACCTTGAAAAAGTAAAGAGTGGGTCGTTTATGACTCTTAATAATATCTTTTTTGATGTTGATAAGTATGAATTGAAAGAAAAATCAGCTACAGAA
>DATJHZ010000525.1:0-12457 GCA_035493595.1 Cyclobacteriaceae bacterium
TGCATTTTGTTATAGTTTCGCTGGCAACTACAAAGCCTTAAAATATTATCGCCTTGATCCTGTAGGAACCACACGTGCCCACCTGCTGAGCAATGTGAAAAACAACCTGGCTGCATTTTTTCCAAGCATGTTTGGTTTCAGTGTTTACAATTCATTTTATCAGGCACAGACAACGGGTAAAATTCCTTTTCCTGCTGCAACTGGAGATCCATTTGCAGGAGGCCATGCCGTTGTAGCCGTTGGTTATGACGACTCCATAAAAATTAAAAATACGATTGGTGGTACAGAAACCACAGGAGCGCTGTTGATCAGAAACTCTTGGGGAAACTGGGGACCAATGGGTGGCTACTTATGGATGCCTTACGATTACATCCTCAAAGGTCTGGCTACAGATTTCTGGACATTGAGTTCAGCTGCTTATGTAGCATCAGGACAGTTTAATATCTGATTTTTTTTAAGCACCGCTTCGTTAAAAAAAATAATAACGAAGCGATGCTTTGCTGGATTGAACTCATCAGTAGCAAAATATGATAGTCATACGTATGGAACAAACGCTTAGTAATACACACCACGCTTGTTCATTATAAAAATACCCACAAAGTGGTAATCGAATCACCCCATAAGGGTATTGAAAAAACTGCCTGACATTTCAAGCTTTGTTCATTCAAAAGGAAGAATTGAAAATTCTTATCAGGTGATGCAAAAATCTGAGTACAATCAATGTGTCAAGAAAACTGATATCACTTTGTATTGGAATAGATAAATAAAAAAACGGAGTGAGCTGAAAATCCGAAGAAGAGTAGGCGAGAAAAAAAGAATTAGTCATGCAAGAAAAAGACCCCTCTGTAGTGAAGCTTAAAATTGAACCAGAACGTTCACACTTTCACTACATGCTCGTGAAGAATCCAAATTATTTCGGAAACATTCCGGGCAGTGATTTAAAACCAAATTATAAACTCATAGCTGATGTCAGCTACGAAGCACTCACCTGTGTTGGCTATAACCCGGACACCGAAATCATGGAAGCCACTTTCTCCATTAAAAAGTCAGTAGGGTATTCTGGAAATTTATGCGCTGCAGGTTCGCTTGAATATCTCCGGTTTTATCTTGACTTTCATGATGGTGCCGGGTTTGTTGACCAGGGAAATGTTGCAGTTAACGTGCACGATATTCCTGCAGCAAAAGATTGTTCAAACCATTCGATTTTTCCAATCAAATACGTTGCTACACTAAAGAAGAAGACCGTAAAATTTTCAGATTGTGAAAAACCATTGTTGCCAACATTAAGGGTGATACTATCATGGAGTATAGATCCACCCGTTGACTCTCCTGACTGGAAACCCGTTTGGGGAAGTGTTATGGATTGTGATGTTCAAATTAAACCTTCATTGAAAATCCATTTCCCTAATGTTGATTGGTCTAAATACTTAGAGCTTGCAGTAAGTTCGCCCAATCTTACCATTAAACAATTGTCGGAGATTGCACAAGTTGATCTCTCACAAATAGCGTCTCAACCCAAGCCACATCTCGGAGATTTTGTAAAAAGTTCTGAAGCGTTAAAAGTGTCAGCAGCTCGCTTTGCTTTTAAATCAGTTTACAACATGATCAAATATCCAACATCAGAAATAACGATGATGGATAAGGTTACGTTGACTGAAGCCAAAATAAATTGGAGTGAGCTTATCGATAAATTGAGTGTTGTATTACCGAAAGACACTTCAAAGGCAAATGTTGATTATGAAGAACTTGAATGTATAGGCTTAGACTACAACACCGAAAGCTTAGTAGCTACCATTAAAATTAAAAAGAATAGCGGCTATAGTGGCAGCTTATGCGATGCAGGCAGCAAAGAATTTATTTCTTTCTGGATTGATTGGGACGATAAGTGCTCATGGCAATACCTCAACACAATTGAATTAAAAGTGCATGATATAAAAATGACTGGTGATGGACTATGCTATAGCGTTGTACTTCCGCTGGATGCAACCTATCACAGAAAATTGTGCACCACTCCAAATGTGATTCGCGTACGTGGTGTATTGTCATGGAATGTACCGCCATCTAAAACTGATCCTGATAAACTGGAGTATTATGGAAACAGGGTAGATGCACACGTTCAGATTAAGCCTGGTATTGTTATAAATCCTGGTGATTTATTTCCGATTTTTAATATCATAGGAGGAATTGATGTAGCTCATGTTAATGATGCAACAGGCTTAACAAAACCTGGATCATTCTTCGCATACAACGGGTTAAGTGTTCCAACAGACGCGCCGTTTGGTGGTGTTATTGTACTGAACGGACCTACGTTCCCAGGCCATAGGTATAGAATCAAAATTACAAACCTGAATTCTGCAAGCTCTTATTATGCAACAGACTCTTTTACTGTTGTTGGATTCCTGCCACATGCACCATGGGTACAATACACTACTCAAACACCAGATCCTGTTGATCATTGGTACAACTTTTTGAACCCTGACCAAAACACTCTAAATGTGTTGGTAAGATTTACTCCTGGAACAGAAGATAAATTATTGGTAGAGATGGAAGTTGAAGGTGCTCTTGGCGTGTTCTCTAAAGTTATTCAAATGGATAACACAGCGCCTGTTCTTCAATTAAAAGTAGACGATGGTGGCGATTGTACTCACTATGCCAAAGGAGATACAATTACAGGTCATTATTATGTTTACGACAGGAATATTTCTTTCTGGAGTTTCGGAACTACCTGGGGCGGTGCTGCGAGTGGCACAACGAATACACTTCCATTACCTGGAAATGGTTTCAGTGTCACAACGCCAGCCAACGCCTATCCTTGCGGCGGTGTATGGTTATATGCAATTGATAAAACAATTGTCAATAGTCAAAGTGTAGGTTATGAAGTTCGTGCTTCATACAACATCTGTTTGAGGGATAAAAAATAATGCCACCATTAAGATTGCCGGATTAATTTCTGGCAATCTTTTAAAAAATCAGATTGATGACAGCACTGGAAAAATATTTTGTATTGGCAATTGCTATATGGCGACTTACACATTTGATAAGTCTTGAAGACGGTCCATTCGACTTAATCATTAAACTGAGAAAGTTATTAGGATCTAGCTTTTTAGGAAAACTAATGGATTGTTTCTATTGCACAAGTGTGTGGGTTGGCTTAGCCGGTGCTATATATGCCGGAGAAAATCCTGTGCAGATAATTGCTCTTACATTATACTATTCAGGTGCAGCTTTACTTTTTGAAAAGATCACTAACAAAAATTTCGCATAAAATTTATGTGCAACTGCAATCAAAAACGTGTAGCATATTCCGCTTCAAAAGATCAATCAAAGAATGGGATGGTAAAAGTGAAACTTACTGAAGATAACCCGGTTGTCTTTACAGGAAATATAACCGGAAGAATGTATGCTTTTCAAAATATCGATGACATACACTGGGTGGACAAAAGAGATGTTATGAGCATGAATAAAAACGGATTTCAAATTCTTTCTTGATTATAAAATACTATCTAACGGAGCAAGCCGAAAATCCGAAGAAGAGTAGGCAACAACTTAAATCAAAATGAAAACTTTTTTTTATTTCGCTTATGTAATGTTAATCGTACTCGGAGGCATTGCTATAGGCATCACGTATGATGGACATATCATTGTAATATGTATTGCATGTGGAGGTGTGCTTCAAACCATTTTCGGTACTCTTGGCGTCTTAACAGGGGCAATAGGGATTGGCCGTCTTGTCATGAACAAAGATGTAGTAAGCGCACAAAAAATTTAAGGATAAAAAAGAAAGACCCTCTCTTTCTAAACTATCAGCGCTAACCATCTATAAAGTATGGCTACTGAACTAAAGATGAAAGTTTAAACACCTTTTGGGCAGTAGCCATATAAAATCATGGTAGACTATAAAATCTGGTAAACTAAACTTATCTTAAGTAGTAGATTATAAATAATTAAAGGAGAAGCTGAAAACCTTGAAAAGAGTAGGCAATCTAAATCCTAAACAAAATAATTTTATGAGACACGGAAAAAAAATCCCTCTAGCTGAAGCAAGAAAGAATATCAGAAAATTCGTTGATGATGAAGTAAAACGATCAGGGAAGCATGAAAGCGATCTTGTCGTTGGACATCGAATCGGGTTAACACTTATGAAAAAATTCATGGAAGACATTGAAGAGCTCAGAGCCAACCATGTAGAAATTGACAGTGTCAGAATCTATTATGCAAAAAGTAACAGGCTAACTGTCAACGACGAATATGATGTAGTTATGGTACCGGTACTTTCCAATGGCTCTGACTACTACCATGTGTATGACAAGCCAGGTTCAACCCGAGTTGCGGCTGCAGCTAGTGTGGCAGCTTTGACAAGTAGTACTGCTACTTCAAGTGTCATAGGCTCATCAACGCCATGCCCTAATGTTTGTTCTATTACTACAGCTAATGTAGTTAGTGCAATCGGAGCAACTCCTTAGTATCTTGTCTTCATGGATTTAAAACACTGGAACATTGTACTCTCTCATCTTTCAGATGTGTCGGATTGGATGCCTTTTTTTATTTTCTGTCTATTACCAGTTGAAAAAAGAAAGGAGTATAAAACATTAGGGGCTTATCTTTTGTTAATGAGCCTTTTTAAAACCTTAACGTTTCTGATGATTTCGATAAAGGGGCATGTTAATACTTACTGGCTTTATCATATCATGGCCCTTGTTGAAGTTATCTGCTTATACTTTTATTTGATGCCATCGTTACCTTTAAAAAGGTCATTGATGTATGGTGTAATTTCGGCTGTAGTACTGTTTAATCTTGCTAATAGTCTATATATTCAAAATATTAATGAGTTTAATTCAAATGCATGGTCTATCAATACCATACTTTTGATAGCGGTCGCTTTATATTATTTATTCAATTTTTTTTCAAAACTAGATTTACTTGAATTTGAGAAGTCGCCAACGTTTATGATTACAACTGGCTTGTTGATTTATTTTTCAGGTTCACTTTTTTTATACATCGTATCGAGCAAAGTTTTATCACAGCAAGCCCAGGGTTTTTTTTATAACGCATGGCTTATCCACAGTTGCTCTGATATTATTAAAAGTATACTCTTAACTTTTGGCTTATGGTTGGCGAAGCGCAAATCAATGATCTTGTAACTTTAGTACTGGGTACATCAGCTATGCTATTGATGGTAGTAGCTATTATTGCTATAGCCTTTCTTTTCCAGCGAAAGCTGATCAAAAAAGAGCGTGCTTACCGCGACATTGAGAAACTATTACAAGAGCAGGAGTTAGACTCTGCTTATGTTTTGATTCAGGGACAAGACGAAGAGCGTAAAAGAATTGCATCTGATGTTCATGATAATTTAGGAAACCTGCTCGCTACACTTAAAATTTATAGTGACTTAGTTATAAAGAAACCATCAGAGAAAGAAACTGATAAGCTGAACAATGAGATAAATAGTCTCATTGAAAAACTTACAACTGAAGTTCGCAAAATTGCCCATAGTCTGGACTTTGGTACGCTAAAGAATTTTGGTTTGACAGCGGCCATTGAGCAACTCTGCGAAGCGATAACAAACTCCGGGAAAATAAAAGTTACCTCAATCATTGATGTACAACGATCTCCGGAAGATGGTGATTCATTATTAAATTTGTATAGGATCGTACAAGAACTGTTTACGAATACCTTAAAGCATGCACAAGCGTCTCAAATAAGATTTGAGATCACACAGGTTAATAGTGAGATAACGATTATCCATGAAGATAATGGAGTCGGTTTTGATGTTGACGCTGCGGCGAATAAGTCAATGGGCTTACAAAACATACGCTCACGCGTAAACCGTTTGCATGGAGAAATGAAAATTCAATCTTCATCAAACGGTAGCACATTCATTATTGAAATCCCAATAGCACATGGAAACTGATAAAGAATTAAAAATTTACATTGCTGATGACCACCCCATTGTGGTAGAAGGATTAAAGGAAGTGCTAAAGCGAAAAACAAATTGTATAGTAAACGGAATAGCGCATAATGGCGAGCAGCTTGTTGATCTCATAAAAAAAGAAATGCCTGATCTCGCAATAGTCGATATCAATATGCCCATTATGAATGGGATTCAATGCACAGAGTGGATAAAGAAAAATTATCCCGCAGTCAAAGTAATTATTCTTACAATGTATCCTGAAAAGACTTTTGTTAACCAGCTTATAAAGGCAGGTGCAGATGGCTGTTTACTCAAAAGCCGAGGAACTATTGATTTAGTAAATGCTATTGAGCGTGTGAGTGATGGCAAATCTTACTTTGATTGGATCTACGATTTTAAGAAAGAGCAAGACGCCAAAGAGTATAGACTAAGTGAAAGAGAAATTCAAATAATCAAACTTATCATCGATGGAAAAGGTAACGGTGAGATAGCACAAACTATTTTCGTTTCAGAAGACACCGTGAAAACCCATCGAAAAAATATTTTCAAAAAGCTAAACGTCCACAATGCGTCAGAACTCATGACGTTCGTATTGAACAACGGAGTACTGTAGTGGATTAGTCGATAGTCAATGGTCCATAGCCGACACTCCTATAACCACTGACCATGGACCATCGACAATAGACCATGGACTGACATCTAATGACTAGTAACTAATGACTTTCCCACAGCCATCTTCAAAATAGCAGCTCTGATTAATTCAGGGTTGGACCATGGAACGAAATGATCCATATTGTCTACAAGCACCAACTCAACAGGTGCATTGATCATCATCTTTTTGGCAAAGTCTGCGTTGCCAGGATCGACGAGTGAATCTTTCTTTCCCTGGATGACAATGGTTGGACATTTTATAGCCGACCAGAGCGGTAACATCTTTTCGAGCTCTGGTTTTAGTTGATAGATTTCATCATTAGAAGCTCTGAAGCTTCGAGGTAAAATCCAGCTTAAGAAAGGTGTAGCTAATGGCGCTCTGAACCACATCTCATTTGGTTCAAGTTCAGGTGCAATAGATCCTGCCACAATAACTAATCCATCTACCAGTTCAGGATAATCCATTGCCATGCGAGCAATGAGTGGTCCGCCAAGTGAATGACCAACCAATATGATGGGTCTGTTTTTTTTATGCTTTTCTAAAATAGGTTTTAATGCATCAGCTTGCTTCTGAAGAGAAGGTTCACCTGTACCAAAGTTTGAATAACCAAAGCCTGGCCTGTCGGTTGTAACCATTAAGGTATTTGGCAAGAGTGTACTGTCGACAAGAAAATCAATAAAGGCACTTAATGATCCGGGTGAGCCATGCACAAACAGAACAAGTGGTTTTGTTGTGTCACCTGCTTCAACATAATGGATTTCGTGGAAGCCAAGTTTATAACTATGCTGCGTGCCTCTGACTTTATGTTTCGTAAAGAATTTATCAATCTCTTTCGGACTCATACGGAAGGTCATACAGGAATGAAAGAAAATCATTATCAAGGCAAAGAAGATAAGAAAGCCTATCCTGATACGACGAAATGTGCGAGCCATAAGAATTGTTATTGCATACTTAACGTCTTTTTGTAGACCGGCTGGTTGTGAACTATTTCAATTGCCTTCTTCACATCGTTGTCGTATTTGAAACCAGCTTCAATGCCGCCGCGTTCCAGATGATAGCGTGAAACAATATCTTCTTCCAGCAACATTTTGATCTGATCTTTATGAAGCATTAATTCATTCTTTTTGCTCTCTGCAATGCGGGCGTTGATTTGTTCAAGTTGTGTTTTCAATTCGCCAAAATACTTTTCCTTTCTGGCCTCTTCTGTGAATTCAGTAAGTTGGTATTCTAATGCTGATTTATACTGATAGTCTTTTCCTTTCATCCAGTTTACAAACTGATTGTATTCTTCATCGCTTAAAGTGAAAGTACGAGCATCGGGCACTTCTGTATGCTTGAGTGTATACTGTGTAGCGTAATCAAAAATATATCCTTTCTCAAATAGTACTTGCGTGATACTATGAGCTTCCTGTGTTTCAATCTTAACATCAGGATCAATACCACCACCATCATAAACCACTCTGCCGTTGGTAGTTTTGAAAGCTCTCTTGATTGAATCTGGTATTGAACCTACACTTCCGTCTTCACGACGATGACTGTAATCGAGAACCTGAATACATCTGCCGGTAGGTGTGTAGTATTTTGCAGTTGTTACTTTAAGTTGTGAATTATAGGAGAGTGGTCTGCTTACTTGTACCAATCCTTTTCCGAAAGATTTCTCACCGATGACAACACCACGATCATAATCCTGAATAGTGCCTGCTACAATTTCGGATGCTGATGCACTACCACGATTTATTAAAACTGTTAATGGGATATCAACATCAACAGGACTGTTTAATGTTTCGTAGTTAAGATTGTTCTCCGGAATTTTTCCTTTCGTACTTACTACTTTCTTTCCTTTCGGTAAAAAGATGTTGGTGATGTTAACTGCTTCAATCAATAAGCCACCTGGGTTGCCGCGCAAATCAAGGATAACGCTTTTGGCTCCCTGATCCTTGAGATTAATTAAAGCATTCTTTACTTCTTTGCCAGCATCTGGTGTGAAATCGGATAATTGTATGTAGGCTACATCTTTACCAACCATGCCAAAATAAGGCACATTATTTACTTTCACTTTCTCACGCTTAAAATCAATTTTAATGGGTTGGTCTACACCTTGTCTTTTCAATGTGAGACTAACATTAGTTCCAACCTGGCCTTTCATAAGTTGGTTAGCTTCTTCACGTGATATTTTTGAAAGGTCTATGTTGTCAATTTTAATTACTTCGTCGCCAATTTTTAATCCGCCTTTCTGAGCGGCATAACCCTCCATGAGCATCGTAACTACATTGCGGCCGCCAATCTCACGGGTAATAGCTCCGATGCCGCCATACTGACCGGTATTCATGGTCTTGTAGTCTTCAATTTCGTCTTCGGGAATATAATTGGTGTATGGATCAAGTGAATTGAGCATGGCGTCTATGCCTGTGCGCACCAGTTTGTTGGGATTAACTTCGTCTACATATAAGGCGTTCACTTCCTTGAAAAGCGTCGCGAAAATATCCAGGTTCTTGGCTATCTCGAAATAACGCTCGGCCGGGCTTGTAAATGCCAGCGTAGATAGAACTGCCAGTGCAACGGAAATATAGATGAGCTTCTTTTTCATGCATTAATTGTTTGTGACCACACTGCGCTATTACCGAACAGACGCCGCCATTCCTGAATCTTTTGCCAAAAATTAAGTATGCTTTCGCATTAAAACGAATAAGTCTTTAAAAAGTATGCGAATTCAAATTTTTAGGAAAAATAATAGTTTGAATGGTGATAAATGAGTTCCGTTTTTAGGAATTCACAACCATGTAAGAAAATAACAAATAAGAAGCTTATCCGCAGGCTATGCCCAGGCTTTTCTTAAAAAACGAAGCCAGTTTCCATGCATCACATTTGCGATGTCGGTTTGAGAATAACCTCTTTTTGAAAGTAATGCGGGTATTTTTTGCAGGTCGGCAATAGTCTCCAGATCGTAAGGGCTTTGTTCTTTACCAAAGGCGCCATCCAAATCAGATCCGATGCCGATATGACTTGCATTTCCTGCCAGCTGGCAGATGTGATCCATGTGATCGATAATCACTTCAAGATTGCAGTTGGTACCTTTTGGAGTGGATACTCCACGAACCCAACCGGGCACCATCATCCATGTATCGAATACGCCACCAATGACGGCATCGCGCTTGATGAGTTCTTTAATCTGTTCATCACTGAACTGACGATTATGATTTACCAGTGCTCTGCAGTTATTATGACTTGCCCAAACAGCACCGTTAAAATGATCCATGGCTTCCCAGAAACTATCATCGCATAAATGGGTGGCGTCGAGAATAATTCCGAGGCGCTCCATTTCTTTAAGCAACGCTCTGCCAGGTTCACCCATAAAACCTGTTGCATCTGTACCTTGTGCATAACGGCCAGGGCCATAGTGTGCAGGACCAACAGCACGCAAACCATTATGATAAGCTTTCTCTAAATGTTTTAATGTCACGATAGAATCAGCACCTTCGAGACTGAGTATGTAGCCAATTGCTTTTTTATCATTCGGTGAACCATCATTCCAGAAAGCAATATGCTTTTCTAATTCCTGAAGATTACGAATAGGAGTGAGCTCACCAACTTCTTCCATTTCTTTGTACCACGTTAACTGACTTTGCGTGTGAGCCCAGGCTTGTTGTGGTGAATGCCATCCGGGTAATGGATTACCGGGTGCAACATAACGCGCAATTTGTGTAGCAACCACTACGCCGATATTTCCTTTTCGAAGTTCAGGGAATGACACAGTTCCGATACCACGATCAGGTTTGTCAGTCATACCTTTTTCACGTTCACGTATTTCGGTTATGGATTTGCGCAGATCACGGTTCCATTCCATGGCGTTCATGCTGAGGTCGAGGTGGGCGTCGATGGTGAACATTTTCTTTTCTGTTAATAGTTTAATTTAGTCAATGGTCTATGGACAATAGTCCATGGTAGTTTGGTTGATTACACTGTTAGTACTCTGTTGCGGGCTAGTGTTTTCCATTGACCGGTTACTTTGTTTTCTTTTACTACCTGAACCTGATCATGAAGTGCAACGGTTGGGCATATATGGTGCGGTACGCCGTAAAGTACATCGCCAATCTCGTACGTTGTATTATCTGTTATTTTGAGAACAAGATGTTCTTCACTGTGACCTGTTGGTACTAGGTTAGGAGCGTTCAGAAAGTAAACACGCTTGTCAAGCGGGCTTTCTGATGCTATTGATTTATGACCGAGATCAACACAGATGGTATCTTCCGTTGGTTTTGAAACCACTCTCGTAATTACAAGTGCTCCGAATAAAAAAGGCTGTTCATGAAGAATAGATTGATAACCTTTATCCCAATAAATAAAAGTACCCGGACTGCACTCAACATCATTACGTTTTGCATGGATGGGGAACGTTGGTGTGCCTCCCGCAACTACAACGAGATTTTCATTGAAAGCATCTCCTAATGTAGTTCGCAAGGTTTCAACCTGGGCAAAAGCATCATTGCATTGTTGTGTTCTTACTGCCATATCAGGATCACGTAGATGACCATCGTAAGCATGAAGACCTTTTACTGTTATTCCTTTTAACGTTGTACATTCTTCAAAAAGAGCAAATGCATTTGAAGGTGTAATGCCTGTTCTGTTCATGCCGACATTCAGATCAATAAATACATCGATATGTATATTTCTTCTCTCGAAGACTGAAGCAATAAATTTTGCTGATGAGATAGAGTCTATCAGGCATGAAAATAAAACTGTGGGATATTGTTCGACCAGAGTAGCAAGTCGTTTTACTTTAGGTCCAACGGGCTGATAGGCAAGTAATATATCCTGAGCACCAGCCACAGCCAGCATCTCTGCTTCAGCAATAGTAGCGCATTTGAATTTAGTAATGCCTTCATCCAGTAACAATTTTGTTATCTCGGCGGACTTATGTGTTTTAACGTGAGGTCGTACTGAGTTTACATCTTTAACAAATGATTTCAGTATGCTGATATTCTCCATTACATTTTCGAAGTACACAGCGAGTGCGGGAGAATCTATCTCTTCGATGTTTTCAATGGTATACCAGAAATTATTCATCAGAGTGCAAGTTCAAACATGGCTTCAATTTCAACAGGAATATTATCGGGTAGTGAACCCATACCTACTGCACTACGTACGCCAATACCATTTTCTTCTCCCCATACCTGCGCGAACAGTTCACTACATCCGTTGATAATAAATGGATGTCGTTCAAACTCAGGCACACAATTTACCATGCCCAATACTTTAACAACACGTTTGATTTTATTAAGACTTCCAAGATTAGCTTTTAATGTTGCCAGAATAGCGAGACCAACCTGACGTGCAGCGAGCTTACCTTCTTCCATGGTCATGTCTTTGCCGATACGCCCAATGATAAGGCTCTTATCTTCTTTAACAGTACCATGTCCTGATACATAAACAAAATTACCTACAACAAGTAAGGGTTTATAAACACCTAGTGGTGTGGGTGCCGGTGGCAAGGTTAAACCTAATTGCTCAAAACGTAGATCGGGAGTAAGTGCTGACATAAAGTTATTGTTGACTTGATGTCTGAAAGGTAGTTAATCAATGAGGAGTAAATCAATAATGATTATGTGAAATCAAATAGATTTTTTTGGAAGGAGCTATGTGCACAGAGCACACAGAATGTATGCCAGTGTGTAATGTGTTTAGGGTAGCAAACTCATCACGGCAAAGAAATGCAGGATGCTTCCACCCAGAACAAAAATATGCCAGATGCTATGAAAGTATTTGATCTTATCTTTAATGAAGAAGATAGTACCAGCGGTGTAGGATATTCCTCCCAACACCAATAACGCAAAACCTGTTTGAGTCATGGAGTTATAGAGTGGCTTGATAGCAATAACAACAACCCAGCCCATTAA
>DATJHZ010000526.1:0-15615 GCA_035493595.1 Cyclobacteriaceae bacterium
GGCAAGGCTTATATTACGAGCGTTCACCCACTTTTTAAAATTATCCTCACTAGCAAAAATCTCAATACCCTTTTTTAGGATCCTGTCCATCCGAAAAAAATGGGCGGAGGCTAACGGGTTTATCTTGGAAGTTGACCTCCAGTTTTTAATTGTACTCACGGCAGCAGAAGATACCTTTGAAAGATCATGAAGACTTAGATCCAGATACTTGACTATTGGTTTGATGTCCTGGAACGTCAAACCGTTTGCTGCGATTTTAGACGCCTCCAGTAACGATGTGGCGCTGTTGAATACCACTATAAAATGTCCGTATCCCATGTTCATATTATTCGGTGAATGCTCTACAAGCTCATTAACGTTTAACAATCTGAATTGAATATCATCGTAGACCTGCTCATTCGATCGATGAAAATGTCAGTAGTACCAGAACTAAGGCTTGAGCTTGGCCGAGGTTGAAGAGCTCTTGCCGGCAAATTAATCATTGACAAATTAAGCTCCTTCAAAATCCTTTGCAAGATGAGGAATCACTTGCGAGTAATTTTGAATTTTATTCCGGAACGGTTTGGGCGTTTCGGAATGAATGGGGAGAGATAAGAAAATACTATAATTATAAATAATGTATTGATTTACTATTTCTTATCTAACGAATGCGTTTTTTTAAATCGGAATGGATTGGACGTTTTTCGATTTTGATTAACTGTTTAGAATCCAGAAAATTATTTTGATGCAAGTGTCTAGCTGATTGAATACTTGACCTGCAGTATTTGCAAACCTAATTATAAACTAGCTTAAGAACCTTGCTATTGTTTTTAAAAGGGAAGATCTTTACTAGCACTTCTTTGAAGATGAATTGCTAGTGTTTTTTTCGGCATGACTTACCGGGCAAAATTTTGAACGTGCATTAATGATATTCTGATGAAAGATTTATTTCAGCATGAGCCCCCACATCCCGGTGAAATCCTTTTAGAATTCTATTTGAGTCCTCTTGGACTGGACGTTACAGCTGCAGCGAAGAAATTACGAATTAACAGATCTCGACTATTCAGAATAATAAGCGGGAAAGCTCGTATTTCTGCTGGAGACGCACGGAAGTTAAGCAAGGTCTTTAAGAATACACCCTTTTTATGGATGAATATGCAGAGGTCTAATGACCTCTGGAATGCTCTTCAAAAATGAATAATCCCTATAGAAATATATGGACGAGATAGCAAAATTCTGAAGTTTGTCAGTATCGGTTAATGAAGAATTCTAAGTTGCCTGCTAAATTGATAGATGTATGTGGGAACCTTCATTAAAAGGTTCGTTAATTTACTTCAATGGTGCCAATAACTTCATTATACTCATTCGATTATTTAATTGACTATACTTGTAAAATAAAAATGTTTCATTCATAACTATTATGGAATTAATTATTTCCATTGTCTTCATTTTAGGTTATGTGCTTATAGCACTTGAACATCCTATTAAAATAAACAAGACTGCAACGGCCTTGCTTACGGGTGTTGTATGCTGGACGTTATTTGCATTATCTTCACCGTCAGCTTCGTTACAACAAGAAGGTCATTATATTAACTTCTTGAAGGAGGGCTCTCACATTGAATACGTTGTTGAAACACTCGGGCATCACCTAAAGGAAATTGCCGAGATTCTTTTCTTTCTTATGGGCGCCATGACGATTGTGGAATTGCTGGATGCTCATCAGAGCTTTCGCATCATTACCAATAGAATAAGTACGCGCAGTCCAAAGAAACTACTCTGGATTGTCTGTTGGACAGCGTTTCTGTTGTCTGCAGCATTAGACAATCTTACCACTACTATTGTTATGGTTTCGCTGGTGCGTAAACTTATACCCAATAAAGATATGCGCTTATTTTTTGTGGGCATGATCGTTATTGCTGCCAACGCCGGTGGAGCTTGGTCACCCATAGGCGATGTAACCACCACCATGCTTTGGATAGGAGGACAGATTTCAGCAGTGGGAATTATAAGGGCAACTCTTATACCGAGCGCCATTTGCATGTTGGTGCCTTTGATTTATTTGAACTTTACATTGAAAGGAAGTTTGGGTATTCAGGAAGATCCTTCCTCATCGGATGAAGGTTACAATGCAGGTAGTGCAAACCTTATACTTGCTCTTGGTCTTGGAGCTTTAATTTTTGTGCCCATCTTTAAAACAGTTACACATCTGCCTCCTTATATGGGCATGATGCTTGGGCTTGGTGTAATTTGGGTTGCATCAGAACTTATTAATCCCGATGTTGACGATGCTGATCGAAAACAATTTTCAGCTGCAAATGCATTGGGTCGTATTGATATGACCAGTGTTTTATTTTTCTTAGGCATATTACTAGCTGTTGGCGCACTACAGGCAATGGCAACGCTTACTACATTGGCGGAATATCTCAATGAAACAATAAAAGACAACAGAGTAATCGTTACCTTAATTGGATTATTCTCATCGATAGTTGACAACGTACCCCTGGTAGCCGCCAGCATGGGCATGTACAAAATTAGTGTCTACCCAATGGATAATATGATTTGGGAATACCTAGCTTATTGTGCTGGTACAGGTGGAAGTATATTGATCATTGGCTCTGCTGCTGGCGTAGCGGCCATGGGTATGGAGAAAATAGATTTTGGCTGGTATCTTAAGCGCATTAGTTTACTGGCTGCCATGGGCTACTTTGCAGGGGCGATTGCTTATCTCGCAATTCATTCATTATCATAAATTCGTACTTGGACTTTTGCAGATAATTATTTCCTCTTCAGCAGTGTAAATTGTCTGGAGATGTTAAACCCATAGAAAACATCACCATGTTGCCAGTCTCCAGCTGTGCGACTCACAAACATTTCTTCAATCATACCTTGTGAGTTTGTAAAATGTAACTGAAAAACATGTCCTCCCGTTTCAATATCAACGCCTATTGAAAGTGAATTGTTGTATGGATCATTCTGATAAGAAGATAGCCGATATATGTAATCTGCATTTATTGAAATTCTTTTCGATATTTTCATTCTTCCCCCGAATTCAATGGAGTATATGTCATTTGATTTTTCATATTCTTCTTTCAGATTTCTATGGATGAGAATTGGTGCAACCTGCATGGAAAAACTGCTTGAGAATTTCCGCGCAATAATTAATTGATGAGCAAAAGAATATCGATAGTTTGAATTGGCTTCTATAATTTTATGTAATGGAGAGCCATATTTTAGACGAATTCATCAGATTCCAAATATTCAAATTTGTCCTGATCATGAATGTCATCTCATTCAATATGATCCGTGTATAAGTAAACTTAATGGAGTTCAATACTATGCACTAAGCGAAACGGACATTGCAGATTCCGCCGGCGCGAAAAATGACTGTAGGATTCTTCTGCAGGTTGCTTCGGAGTTTAAATCAATTCTCAAATTGGGTTGTCCTTTTATCTACAAGGACGTTGATTACAAGGCCTTCATTTCTTCTAAAGGCTACTTTGTTGGAGGAAAACTTTTGAGGTCTGAAATTAATGATGAGTTTTTGAAGTACTATGACGATGTCAGAAATGAATATTTAAAATCAAGAATCAAAGAGAGTTATACATGGATTGGGCAGCTCATTTTAAATCCACAATGTGTACTTAACCCATTTCAGCATATACTCTTTAAAAGATTTTCTGATTCTCTTTCTCCGAGATTCGTTTTTAAAAAGGCTCACCCATTTGGAGAAGGACCATGGCTTTGCTTTAACAAGGTGTGCGAACACTACATGACAGCATCGATTAACGAACTAAAAATTGAATATGGTAGAAATAGAAAATTGGTGGGAGTTTTCACTTGTACGTGTGGAATGACCTACACGAGAGTATACAGTCTCAAGGAAAACAAGGAAAAGTTCGAAATACGAAATAGGGGGGGGCTCTGGATGTCTACGTTTGACCTGTACTACAAGCAAGGAATGACTCCAAAAGAAATAGCGAGAAATCTAGGAACCAATGCTTCTGTGATAACGATGCATATCAAAAGAAAGTCTTTAGATTTTGTTGTTCAAAGAAAACGTCGCCAATGGAAAAAAATATCAAGAGGTCTTGGCTATACTCAGGCTAGGATTAATGAACCTTCGCTTTACAAATGGTTGTTTAGAAACGATCGTGATTGGTTACTATCCACTAAATTGAATAAGAAGAATGAGAACCTCGCTCAACTCAGATTAAATTGGGAGGTAATTGATGAAAGCTTGAGCGAAGAAATTACTATTGCTATTGAAGAAATTGTAAAAACAGATGGAAGAGTTTCAAAAACATTGATTGCCAAAATTGTGACATATGGAAGGTATATTCACTGTGGGGATCTCAAAAAGCTTCCGAAGACAAAAGCCCTTTTAGAACAGAAAACAGAATCAACGGAGGACTATCACTTAAGGAAAATTGACTCTATTGCGAAAGGAATTTCTTCAGAAGGAGCGTCAATTTCAAAGTGGAAAGTTTTGAAAAGGGCTGGTATAAAAAGACCATCAACTATTGAACTGGAGAAGTTAAATCTGCTTCTGAAGAATAATCATTAGTATCCTTTGTAATCATTCCATCCAAAATATCAGCCTATTGTATGGTCCTAGAAAGTGTTATTACACAGAGGGATTTGGTTTATTAAAGTAGTTATACAGCCATGGATTTTTCACAATACATAAAGGGATATAATGAACTTCTTATCCTCCCTTGATCTTAGCGTTCGCGTAGAATTTAATGATCTGTACAACATCTTCATTTTTTAACTCAATTTCATACAGTCGTCCATTCTGGATTTTGTATGCATGGACAACTAGCCAGCTCTTAAAAGCATCGCATTCTAAAGTTTTACGAACAGTTGATGATAATTCTTTTTTCATGATTTCTATTTTTCTGTCTTGGTAGTTTCCCGTGCGCGAGGATCTGACGAATGCTCTATAGTCATTAACTTTTCCAACGAACTGGATTGAAATGGAAAGGCGAACTGGTTTAATAACTATCGATGACGATGTCTTCATAATTTCTCTTTTATTTAAAAGTCACTAAAACAAATATTACTACATCGATCCTTTCGGAATCTCATGCAAGAAAAAGAAAAAATGGTTTGGAAATTTAAAGGTGTAATTTTCTTAACGACAAAAACCGAGGAATATAATCTGAATGTCACACAGAAGAAACATTTGAAGTTGCTGAAATTTCAGCTGATAGATTATTAGCGCTAGCATCTAGCTATCACAAGAAATAAATCCAATTCACTAATAAGGAATTTTAATTACTACTCTATAAATATTTCATTCCTTCTTTTAAATATTTATATAATTCAGATCGGTAGTTTACTTCACTATGAGGTTCGTACAGATCAATTTATAAGCTATATTCTTTTAAGAAATTTGGTTTATCATAAAATGAATCCTTGATGAAAAAATTTCATTTTCAAATTCGATCTAGTAGAAAGATTCTATCATTTGTTTAAGGATTTAAATTACGATCAAATTAGTTTTTTAGTGTATTCAATTATGAACGAAGTTTTAGCCTCTGAACGAATTGTACATTAGAGAGCCAAGCTGATCAGATACTCAAAGAAAAAACACTAGAACTAAAGAAGACAGCAAATGCCGAATTAACAGTTGAAATTTGTGAAAATCAGTTGGGTATTATACTAGTATTCCATTTTTTATTTTTTTTGACTAATTGTGCTTTTTCCCATTCTACGTTTTTGTCTATCAGAGTCAAATACATACGTAAGTGAAAAATTCAACGATTTTAAATTCGTTTGAAGAGTATCTTCGTAGCCTAGGATATTAATGAATGAGTGTCCTTGATTGGTAGCCGAGATTCCAGTACCTTTTTTTCCAAGGTAAGTGTGACCGGATATAAATCTAAGCTCAATAGTAAATGACTGGTTTTTATGGAGTGGAAACTTACAACCTATACCTATATCTAAAGCAAAAAGCCAACGATTGGCATTAATATAGTTCATATAGTGATAATCTTGAATGGAATCGTTACGATAAAGTATCGTATAATTATAACCCGGACCTCCTACTTTTATATTACCCTTTCCATTAAGGACGTAGTTTATCTCGGGTCCGATATTAAAGAACCACTGTGCTGGTATGTTTTTTCTAAATTTGAATGTGTACGATTTACGCAGCGCCATTGAACCATCCA
This sequence comes from Cyclobacteriaceae bacterium, assembly GCA_035493595.1. Classification (GTDB taxonomy): domain Bacteria; phylum Bacteroidota; class Bacteroidia; order Cytophagales; family Cyclobacteriaceae; genus DATCRE01. Next base: position 6,156 of record DATJHZ010000526.1, read on the forward strand.
ACATGTTATAGGTTGCTGTGTTTAACCAATCGGTAGTAGAGTTCTCTGGATGGGTAACAATTCTCCCTTTTTTTGAGTAACCCCCTTCTACGAGAAAAGAAAATTTGTTTTTAAGAGGAAATGAAATTACAAAACCTCCTGCATAACCTGGAATGGGTTTAGAACCAAATTTAGACCTATCGTCTTTTTCTCCAAAATGTGCCCAGTTAAGTAACGCACCCGCTTTAACACCTACTGAAAATTGCTGCGAAAAACACCCTTCATTGACAATCATTCCAATTAAACATGAAAGTGCAAAAACCTTACATAGGAAACCCTTATTTACCATGAAGAACCATCGAATTATTTCTAATTATTGGGTAAATTAAATTTTATTTGGACTAAAACACAGAAGTATTGTTCTTCATCTATAAAATGTTTTGTCTCAACAACTTAATTAATGCTTTATAATAGAAGGTTTACAGTACTAGCGATTTTACTTTTTATTATGACTCCAGCAATGGGGCAAGATATTGTGAATTTTACACAATTTTTCTTTAATCCATATAAGACCAATCCTTCATATGCTGGTATTGATGGAAAGGCATGCGTAACATTATCCTATCGCAAACAGTGGGCTACAATAGATGGGGGACCAACTATTTCAAATCTTAGTTTTCATGCTCCTGCTTCAAAGAGATTATCGTTTGGACTTAATGTTATGCAGGACAAAAGGGGCCTTCTTAGTACTTCTGGTTTTCTACTTACATTAGGATACAATATTCCTGTATCAGAGCATTCTTCTGTTCGTTTTGGAATTTCAGGAGGTGTTTCATTTAATCAGCTTGATATAGCAAGACTTGACGGGTTCAGTGATAAGGCAATTGCTAACATACTAAGTAGTAACACTTACGTAACTGGAAATGCAGGATTATCTTTTCATTCTAAGACTCTTCACGGAGGAATATCACTGCCACTTCTTCTAGAGCCAGCCTATGTTAGTAAAGATGCGTTTTCCATTACGCAGGTCAAGCCGCTTCAATCTTTAATAGTTCATCTTAGTAATCGATTCTATTTCAATAGTAATAAAAATGTTTTTGAGCCATATCTTTTATATCGTATAAATCAAGGATTACCCAGTCAAATCGAGGCGGCCGCAGTGGTTCATATGATGCATGTAGTTTATGTTGGAGCGTCATACAAGCAAGATTTTGGTATCTCAGCATTAGGTGGTTTTAAAATTAACAACGCGCTTGCCATTGGTGCTTCCTACGGCCTTAAAAATACTGGTATGAATGAATTGAATAGCCCCACGTATGAAATACACATTGGATATTTATTTGGGAAACATAAAAAGGAAAATATGATTTATTCCTTCGTTGATACCCATATTGAAAAAGAAAAGAAAGGGCGAGGTAAATCTGCTAGTGAACAAATTGCAGAGAAAAAGAAACAAGAAGCTCTGAATCATAAAAAGAAGGAGCAGGACGCGTTAACGCTGCAGCGTACCAAAGAGCAAGAACAAAAGCAACAACAATCTCAGTTACAGAAAAAGCAACATGATGAAATAGCTAGAGTCGAAGCAATAAAAAAGGAACCACAAAAAAATGTTGAGAAGACTACGCAAAATCAAAAGTCAAGCCCAGTTGTAAAGGAAAAAGAAAAAACAGTCAGCAATATTACACCTGTAGAAAAATCAAAAGAAAAAGAGCCGCTACCAGTAGTACACAAACCTAGATTTGAGCGTGTATTTACTGGGTTTGATATAAAAGTTAATACTGAGCATACTCCTGAAGATGAACAAGAACGTATCTCAAGACTTACTACGCATGCTCAAAATCCCACAGAAGAACACAATGATGAAAATCATCCAAATGCTGAACGTCATGAATTTGCTACACAGGGCAACCATCCTAAAGAGTTAGCAGTTGCCGATTATGTAATCAGTGGTGTGTTTAAAGAAGAAGAGCATGCAAAACATTTTTCTGACGGTTTGAAAAAAGCGGGGTTCACATCTGGATATGGTCATTTAACGGAAAAAGCGGTATGGTATGTTTACGTATATCAGACAAATGATATCAACAAAGCGAAGGCCGAACGAGATAGAGTCAGAAAATTGAAAATGTTACGTGACTCCTGGTTATTAACAGTGCAACAATAATTGAAATATGAGAAGTGCTGGTGCATTTATAGGTTTAGTAATATGTTTTTGTATTTGGGAACCGCTATTAGCGCAGGTTCCACAAATTCAAAAAGTAGAAGCTTTAAACACGTATCCAGCAAACAGAATTGTTATTTCAGGTTCAGGGTTTGGTAATACTCCTGGTCAATTACAAGTATGGTTTGATCAGGTAAAAGGTGTGATAGCTTCTTCTTCTGATTATGCCATTGAAGTTGATGTGCCAGCACAAGCCAGATTGAATTCTGTTGAAGTTGTCAATTTAACCTCCAGACTTTCTGCTAAATCCACGTTGAAATTTACGCCATCATTTTATGGTGAACCATTTGATCCTTCCAAGTTTACTGCACCATTATCATTTACATCAATAAATGAATTGTGGGATCTGGCTAGTTGTGATTTGAACAATGATGGTAAGCCAGAAATTATAAGTACAAAATTTGCTAGTCCTGCTACAGACGTGATGATTCTGCAAAATCAAAGTACACCTGGTAATCTCTCTTTCACTAAACTTGATAAATCAAACCTTCCTGTTCTTGATTTGACCTTTCCCTCAGATAACGTAACCTATGATGATCTTCAAGGTGATGGCAAGCCTGATTTAGTAATCACACGAAGTGGTTCACCAAGAAATAGTTTAGTTATTCTAACGAATACAAGTAGTGGCTCAATTTCTTTTTCCTCACCCATTACATTATTGCTCGATGTTGGTCATCTAGCCACGCGCTCATTTATTAAGGATGTTAATGATGATGGCAAACCTGATATTATTGTATCCAATTCATTTAACAATACGCTATATATTTTTCAAAATATAAGCTCTGGTGGAATATTAACTTTTAATACTACACCAATCAAAGTTGTGGTGACAGGAGCCTCTAATACTTATTCTGTAGATATTCAGGATTTTGATAATGATGGATTGCCTGATATTATGGTTAATCAGTTTCAGACCAACGATATCTTTATATTAAAGAATAAGAGTGCCGGAGCAATCAACTTTCCCTCTGTTCAAAAAATTACGGTTCTCGGAACTCTTAACAGATTAGTTAGTGCTGATGTTAATAACGATCAACTATTAGACCTTATCGTAACCAACACAATAGGAAATCAGGTTGTTGTTTTGATTAACAAGTCTACAGATACTTTTTTTTCATTTCCGACTAGCATGTTTTTGTCAACATCTACTGGACCTTGGGGGGTAGATGTATGCGATATTGATGGTGATCAGGATCCGGATCTCATCGTGGCCAACCGAAATGCTCTTACCGTTGATGTGTTTCTTCACAATGGAAATTTTTCATCGGTTTCTTTCTCCAAGAAGAATATTAACACCGTAAAGCCTTCTCGAAATATATTGGCCGGTGATTTAGATGGTGATGGGAAACCTGATATAGCCTTTACTTCATTCAATACTTCTACAAGTTCATACTCTTTGGATATTTTGAGAAACATAAACTGTCATCAACCAGAAATTTTAAACACTCAACCACTTGTAATTTGTGTAGGTCAAACTATCAGATTGAATGAGGTGCCAGCACTCAACGTTTCGTTTTCATGGAAAGAAGGAGGCACTCCACTGGCAGGAACAAATTCGTACCTTGATATTACGACGCCAGGTGTTTACACTGTTACTTCAGTTGGTGAAACCGGCGCCTGTTCATTAACTTCAACAGCAGTTACTGTAACGTCAGATCCGGGAGCACCTCCTGCAGACCCCAGCATTTTGGGAACAACATCAATTTGTTCTGGCTCGAATTTACAACTCTCTACGCCAGCTGTAACAAACGCAACATACGCATGGGCTGGCCCTAATAACTTTACATCATCTCAGCAAAACCCCACAATAAATAATGCCACTATTAACGAGGCTGGATTCTATACCCTACAGGTGACGGTCGGAGTTTGTAAAAGTAGTGTAGCTTCTAAACGAGTTGATGTAGCAGATTTAGCTGAAATCGTCATTGCAACCTCGGTGGCCTCTAACACCATTTGCCAAGGCAACAGTCTTATACTTTCAATTACAAATGATCCAAGTTACACTTATAAATGGATCAAAGATGGAAGCTATATTGGAGGTCAAACAACAAATTCATTAACAGTTGTTCAATCTGGAGATTATCAGGTAGAAGTTAATAATACAAACTTTGCAAGTTGCCTCCGAACGACTGGCAAAGTGTCTGTACTTGTTTTGACGCAGCCAACGGCAGCCTTTAATGTGAAGTCGTCTGATTGTACAAATGAATTGATTTTATTTACAAATCAATCAACAACGGATCCGCTCGCAACGCCAGTCTATTCATGGAATTTTGACGATACCAATACTGATAACGTATTAAGTCCAACACATAGTTACTCAGCAGCAAGAACGTATTCACCTTCTCTTAACGTTCAATACTCAGGGGTTTCCGGGTGCACATCAAGTATAAATAAGAGCATTGTTATAACATCAAGTAATACCCCAACTATTATTGCTGATCCGCCCTCTATTTGCCCTCAGCAAAGTTCAACGCTATCAATTTCTGGAACCTATACGTCAATACTCTGGAGCAATGGCAATACTGGTCTATCTACTTCAGTAAACAGTGCAGGAGATTATACACTTACAGCACTGGATGCCAATAGTTGCTCCGTTGCAGCCGAAATTACAGTCTCGGCAAATCAAGTTCCTGATGTTCAGGTTAGCGCAGATGTTCAAAATTTAGTACCAGGAGCCAAAGCACAATTACAGGCAAGTGGTGCTGATACGTATGTTTGGGAGCCAGCTGAAACACTTAGTGACCCAACAATATCTAATCCCATAGCCTCGCCCGTTTCAACCACGACATACACAGTTTTAGGAAGTTTAACAGCAGGTTGTTCTGCATCAAAAGAAATTATTATTACTGTTAATGGCTCCTCGATAAATATTAAAGTACCACCGGCATTCTCACCAAACGGAGATCAAAGCAATGATATTTTGGATATTGATGGTATTCTCAATTATCCAAATTGTGAACTCACTATCTATGACGGCAGAGGTAGAAGAATTTTTCAAGCGAGAGGAGATGGTGATAAGTGGGATGGGAATTATCAAGGAAGACCTGTTCCTGAAGGAACATATTATTTTGTTTTTGCTTGTCCAAATGGCAAACCGTTAACGGGTAATATTCTTGTGTTTAGATAGTATTAGTTAATTTTTGAGATAGTTAATTCATCATTATGTGGAGAGATTGTTACACACATTTCTTATGCGTTTTATTTTTGAGTTTGATATGCACATCAGGTTTACTCGCCCAAACTGTTGATTGTCGTAATAATTGCGCTAATGCGTCCTGTAATTTTGCTACTACTGTGGAAAAAGGATGCCGTTGTTTCGATGGTTTGGACAATGATGGAGATGGAAAAATTGACGCCTCCGATTCTGAATGTGCTACTTATTATGGTTTGACCTACGTTGGTACAAGCACAAATTGTAGTTTCCCAACACCAAGTGGTAATATCTTTGCATCAATAGGAACTCCGGTCGTATCCGGACAGAATACATCAGACACACAGTCTAAAGTTACAGTAGGTGATGTTGATGGCGATGGTATACCGGATGCAGTTATTACTTCAAAGTGGAACTCTGAGATCAGGATAATTGCCACAACTAGCGGACAGGCTGACGGAAGCAGCGCTGGGGATGTAAAATCAAGTTTCAAAACCACTGGACAGGGTGCCAAGATTTTTTCCGGCTCAGGCGCTTGTGATCCTAAAAATTTACTTTACGAACATGAAAACCTCATAGCCGATATAGATAAAGATGGTAAGGCAGAAATTTTTGGTGTTGTAAGTAATCGAGGTGGCAATCCAAGCACTCCGCCTACGTGCTTTTTTTTAGTTGGATTTAAATATGCAAAGAGTACACTGGTTCCACTTTACAATGCCGTTCAAATTGGAACTGACCGACCAGGGCCAATAGGAATCGCCGATATGGACGGTGATGGCAAAGCTGAAATTTATCTTCGAGATAGGATTTATGCTGCAGAGACAGGAGTGTTATTAGCAACAGGAAATGGAAATTGGGATTTGGATATTGTCTCTGGCTCGGTGGCTGTAGACATACTTAAAGGTGATAATGGAAAAATGGAATTAGTATGTGGTACTAAAATTTATACAATTCCTTCACTCACCTCCAGAAATCCTGGATCTCCGGCGGTTATGACTGCTACTAAGGACATGAACACTACAACCACAGACAAGTGTTTTGTTAAGTTGATGCTCGACCCTGTTGAGTATGGAGACGATACACATAGTATGTGTAGTGTCGCAGATGTTGATCGCGATGGTTCAATTGATGTAGTTATTTCAGGCGCACTTAATGATGTTCATGGTAACACCGCTGTTTTCTATTGGAATGTTGCTAAGAACGTATCTACATATTATATACCTCCTGATGTTGGATACTCATCAGGTTGGCCTTGGGGAACAGGTCGGGTTAATCTTGGAGATGCCAATGGTGATGGAAAAACAGACCTGACATTTATAGCCGGTAATCAGTTGACGTGTTTAACCCAGAATGGTTCTTCCAACCCAGCAGGAATTGCAGGTACGCTGAGTTTATTATGGGTGCGCACCATTAATGATTCGAGATCTGGAGTTTTAGGAGTGACAATTTATGATTTTGATAATGATGGAAAACCAGAAGTAGTATATCGGGACTCTCAGGAGGTTGTTATTATCGACGGTGCTACTGGTGCTACAAAAAAATGGTCTGCTATTTGTCAATCACATACTTACACAGAGGGACCCGTTATTGCTGATGTCAATGGCGACGGTGCTACAGATATTTGTGTTACATGTAATCGAAGTAATTCTTTTAGTATTAATGATCCCATACAGCAGCAGGCACTAGGGGAGATACGTCTTTTTTTTACGAGCGGCGCTGCCTGGCTACCTACTCGTAAAGTATGGAATCAACATGGTTATTTTGTTGTCAATATCAAAGACGACTTAACCCTTCCATTTCCACAGTTCGATCAGAGTTCCACTTTCAGTAATGGTAATTGTGCTAATGGGTTAGTTGGGCCACAAAAGCCAATGAATGTATTTATGAATCAGGTTCCATTTTTGGATGCCAGTGGCTGTCCCGTTTTTCCGGCGCCGGATTTAACATTTTTTGGAGATGATCCAGGTGTGGGAACAGATACCAACGGTGACGGTGTATATACACCAGCCGTTGTTGTTACACCACCTATTTGTGGTAATCTTGGAATCAGCGCTTATTTTAATATTCAAAATAGTGGAGATCTGGCAATTTCAGATAATGTTCCTGTCAGTTTTTTTAATGGCGATCCAACCACTAACCCCGCTGCCGTAAAACTTTACAATACCACCGTCACAATTACAAATCTTTTGCCTGGAGGTAAATTTGTCTCACCAACAGTAACATTCAATGGACCTGGTTCTGCTTTCGATCTATATATAGTTTTGTATAATAATGGATCAACTCTTCCTATCGTACTTTCTGGTAGTTCAGGAAAGGAATGCCAGATTAGTAATAATATGTACAAGGTGCATGTTGCACCAACGCCGTTTACTCCAAGTATTGAAAAATTATCTGAAAATAATAGTTGTACGGCAGTTCCACCATATACAGGAGAATTGCGAGCCCATGTGTATTTATCAGCAACAGCAGGAACAAATGAAACATTAGATTACAGTCCTTACACTTTTAAATGGACAAACTCAGCTAATCAAGTAGTAAGTACAGCCTATAACGCTACAGGTTTAGTTGAAGATACATATACACTCGTTGTTACCAATACTCAAAAAGGATGTTCAACGTTACCTATTAGTAAAGCTGTCATTCGAACAAACACGCCTCCTGTTTTATCTATAAATATTCTATCCAATCAAACAAAATGTTCGCCGGCAGATGGAAAACTTCAGGCCGTAATAAATGGCAGCACGGTAACTACCGGCTATACGATTAAATGGTATGAAGAACAGAATGATATTGGGATAACTGGCCCGATTGCTTCTGGACTTGGTAATCCGAATAATCCCAACTATTACTTCTCAGCTACAATAAATGGCTGTGTTTATCCAAGTAATCCTGTACAAATTACACAACCCACTTATCCTGATACACAAGCATCAGAAACAGACGTAGTAGATTGTATAAATTTGAATTCTGGTACTGTATCAGGTGTTGCGCTTATTAATGGAACCGCAGCTTTAGATCAATCGAAGTATACTTTTGATTGGTATTACTACGATAATGTTAGTGGTGTAAAGGGTAGCATATTACCTCCTGCGAATGGAACTGGCGCTAGTCGTTCAAGTCTTTCCGCTGGTTATTATCAACTTATCATCACTGATAACACTACTCTTTGTAAAGACCTTACGCCATTTAATATTCAGGTAAAGAATTCTACAGTAACACCAACACTTACACTTACTCCGGGCACTCAAACCTCCTGTCTTCCTGCTAATCCGAATGGTTCCATTGTAGCAGCTGGTTTGTTGAATGGTGCATCGGCACCACTAAAGTATGAGTGGTTTTTAGGCGACAATACAATTGCTGCATTTAAAACTGATAACACGTCATCAACAAGCACGTTTTCATCCGGTTTAGGGAGTGGACAAATTTATACTGTAAAAGTTTCAACAGTAACAAATTGTTCAGTGACAGCAAAAACAACAATTCCAGATAACAAAGTATTGCCAACGGTAACGCTCTCTGCAACATCTAACTCTATTTGTGCACCTGCATCCAGTTATAATGGAAAAGTAACAGCTACTGTTACAAATCAAGTAGGATCGTTAACTGATTATACTTTTGCGTTTGGCCCGGCAGGTGGCACGCAAGGTGCGTCGCCTAATCATAATGTCTATGCTAAATTAAATGGCGGCATTACCTATACGGTTATTGCAACCTATACTTCAACAGGTTGTTCTTCGGTACTTACCAGTATAGGGGTTACTAACGTTCAGGATCTTCCTGACCTGACCACCGGCAGTACCCCGTCTACCAATTGTATAGCAGGTAAAGAAGATGGCAAGGCCACAGTTCTTACTGTCGATGGAGCAGCTGCTCCGGGAGCAAATTACACGTATGCATGGACAGGTCCAACCGCTCCGTCGTTTCCTGTGAATGTTGCTACCAATACATCGAACACATTCCAGTTGATAAAGCTACAAGGTGGAGCAGGGTATGACTACACGGTGCTGGTAACTAACACTACTAATGGCTGTACCAATACAGCCGCTGTTAACGTAGCTGATGCAAAGGTTATTCCAACGATCACGCTGGCGGCTGTTAACAATGGTATATGT
>DATJHZ010000527.1:0-3811 GCA_035493595.1 Cyclobacteriaceae bacterium
TGTTGCATCTCCTGAAATCTTCTGAACGAATTCTTTGAATAGGAGGTAGTGGGCTCAACATCAACCACATCAGTATGTTCTTCTGCTGAACTACCGTCTTCGTATGCAACTGTAACAATTACCTCAAGCGTATGATCTGAAGTGCCTCTGTAAGTTCCTTTCACGGGCGAGCAGTCTGAGAAATTTTTTCCAACAGCCAGACGCACGTGGGTATCATTAGCAATGCAATTGTTGGTTGGATCAAGACCAAGCCATCCATAAAATGGAATGTAAGCTTCAACCCAGGCATGGGTAGCGCCTTCTCCGCGCATACCGCTTTTATTCGGACAAATGTATCCACTAACATAACGGGCAGGTATAGAACTCATACGCAAGATGACTAACAGCATGTGAGCAAAGTCTTGACAAACCCCAAGCTTTAGTTGCCAGATTTCATCCAGCGTTGTCTCAACCGTTGTTATGCCTTTTTTGTATTTGAAGTTTTCGAATACATAATTACAGAGGTACTTTGCTAACTGAAGTGGTGTAACGTTTTTGTTCTTCTGTTCAGAAATAAGTTTTTCAATCTCTGCAAATCCAGGAAAGCGCTCGGGTTGAAGAAAGTCAATATAAGGTGACTGAAATTTAATACCTGCCAATGCTTTCCATTGCTCATCAGCTGAAGCCTGATCGTTGGGTAACTCTTTTGGTGTCGTGATAATTTGTAGCCTCGAATCAATGATTAGCTGATTGTGCGGATGTGAATGTGTGAACGTGCCAATTTCGTTTCCATAATAATCCTTATAGACATCAACCAAAGGTTCTCCTGAAATGAGAATCTCCTGACTTACTATTTCCTGGAAATCGTCTTTCACAGGATAGAGCATAATCTGGTTAGCGCTATCGCGAACCGGAACTTCATAAAGATATTTGGTGATATGTCTGATCTTGAACTTCGACATGATTCTGAGTTATTAATAATCAACTAACTATACGCAAAATACTTCTGACTTAACGCATTGCCAATGGCGTAAAGATCGCGATTGATTTCATTTAAAAAAGTATGCAATCCCACATCAGCAATGGTCTGCAAATTAGAGTATTGAATTCGGCTTTTCAGTTTACCAATCATGAAATTTACTTCTTCATGACTTGAAAGACTCTGCTGATTCTTTAATCGCTCAAAATATCGTTGCATTAAAATTAACGAGTATTGAAGTGAGCGTGGAAAGTTTACATTGAACAAAGTCTGATCAAGTATGTTTCTCGCTTCAAAGCCCGAACGATAGCTTCTCAGATACAACTCATATCCTGAGATAGATTGCAGAAAATATTTCCACGATGTGGTATCCATCGGTGTTTCCAAATCAGCAGAAAGATCTCTGAATTTCACATCAAGAATATCTATAGTTTGTATAGCACGTTCCAGGTATTTGCCAATGTTCATAAAGCAAAGACTTTCACCACGAGCCATGGTCACTTCAGTTGTTCCATAATAGAGTAACCCTTGTTTAATGAGCGTATCTAAAACTGTAACAGGGTCTTCTACCATCAATGAACGATACAGTTTCTCGTCACGCATTAAATGATAAAACTCGTTAAGACATTGCCACAAGTCTTTGGTGATATGATCTTGCACGGAGCGCGCATTCTCGCGTGATTTTGTGATCATGGTCATGACAGAATTAGGATTGTCCTTATCCACAACCATGTATTTCAAAACAGCTTTACTGCTTTTGTTCATCATCTCAATCTGATCTTCATCCAGGTAACTGAATACCTGCAGAACAGGGCGCCAGGTAAATTTTGAAATGTCATCTTGTGATGATGCGTAATTAATTTTAAGCATACGTAATATGCCATCGGTTCGCTCCATATAACGCGACATCCAGTATAATGAATCTGCTACTCTGCTTAGCATGAATTTTTTTAAGTTTTAGTTAAACGGATAGAACCCAGGTGTCTTTACTGCCGCCACCTTGTGATGAATTAACAACCAATGAACCTTCGCGTAGTGCGACTCGGGTGAGGCCACCGGGAACAATTTCTATTCCTTTAGGTCCACATAATGCGAAAGGCCGCAGGTCAATCCGGCGAGGTTGAATCTTTCCATTTATATAACACGGAGCTGTTGAAAGACTGATAGTAGGCTGCGCAATAAACTGGCGAGGATCTTTTTCAACTTCACTCTTGTACTCATCAATTTCTTTTTCGGAAGCGGCGTGTCCCATAAGCATGCCGTAACCACCCGATCCGTTCGTTTTCTTAATAACCATTTTATTGATGTTGGTCATTACATGTTTGTATTCGTCAGGGTTGCCCAGTTGGTAGGTTGGTACATTTTTAAGTAACGGATCTTCATTGAGATAATACTTGATCATTTCGGGTACATAAGTATAGATGGCCTTGTCATCAGCAACACCATTACCAACAGCATTTACGATGGCTACATTTCCTTTTCTGTACGCAGACATTAATCCGGATACACCCAACATACTTGTAGGGTTGAAAACCAATGGATCAAGAAAATCATCATCAACTCTTCGGTAGATAACATCAACCTGTTGTAAGCCTGATGTTGTCTTCATGTATACACGATGATTATCAACAACAAGATCACGGCCTTCTACTAACTCAACACCCATCAATCGAGCTAGCGTAGTATGCTCAAAGTATGCAGAGTTGTAAATACCAGGCGTTAATAAAACGACCGTAGGATTTGAAACTTGTCGTGGCGACAGCGATACCAGATTCTTGAAAAGTATGCTTGGATATTCTGTTACTGAACGAACATTGTTTTGAGGGATGAGGTCGGGGAAAATGCGTTTTGTAATCTCCCTGTTTTCAATCATATAAGAAACACCAGAAGGCGTTCTTAAGTTATCCTCTAATATATAGAAGGTCCCATCATAATCGCGGATAAGATCAATGCCGGCAATGTGAACATAAATATCGAATGGCACTTTTAATCCATGCATCTCCCGTAAATAATGAGGGCATGAATAGATGAGTTCCATCGGCACAATGCCATCCTTTAAAATGAACTGATCATTATAAACATCTTTCAGAAATAAGTTAAGAGCTTTGAGTCGCTGCTTGATGCCGCGTTCAATAATATCCCACTCGCTGGCTGTGATGATCCGAGGAATGATATCAAATGGAAAAATCTTTTCAATGCCTTCGCCGCTTGAGTAAACCGTGAACGTTACACCCTGACTCATGAAAAGTTTTTTAGCCAGATCTTCTTTCTTATTCAGCTCGTCTACCGGAATCTGATTAAGAAAATTGGATACACCATTGTAAGGAGTTCTTACATATCCCTTCTCATACATTTCATCCCAGGTCTGCGGACTTACCGGGTAATGCTCAAAAATTGTCGTATCCTTCATTAAGATAAAATGTGATAAAAAATAAATTGACAGGGTTCTTTTAAACCTAATATACCCACAGACTAATTGATTTTTATAGAATTAAGGGTTCTTTTTTACGCAATCGTATTCTAATTTATGATTTTTGATTTTGAATTAAGCTTATTTCTGATTTCACATCAACCTTTGTGCTGAGTAACTCAAGCTTCTTTAAAAGATCACTTAGAAATTTCTGATGAGCTTTCGTTGAAGGATGAAAGGGTTTATGTGCCATTGCTGTTTGTATTTCTTTCCATTGCTTAAGAAAGTTTTTTAAATCCTGATCGGCATAACTATCCATGAACGCTGACCAGATGTAGTCCACAGCTTCTTCTGTAGGATGAATCATGTCTTCTTTATAGAAACGATAATCACGCAAGTCATCAAGCATAATTTCATACGCAGGGAAATATTCCACATCGGTG
>DATJHZ010000528.1:0-6521 GCA_035493595.1 Cyclobacteriaceae bacterium
CCATCGAATCATTAGAAGGATTAATAGACCACACCATGTCCGACATGGTTTCAAGCATGCGTGCTGACTGCTCACCTATCACCTTAAAGTGTTTAACGGCATTGTCCGGTTTGTTTTCATCTATCGCAAACTGACTAATGATATGAATGCTGGAAAGCGTAGAACCAATATCATCATGCAGATCTTTTCCAATCTGTTGCCTGATCTTTTCAACGGCTGTCTGCCTGGATAATTTGTTGATGAGTCTGTAACGCACAAAACCCATGTACACAATAATGATCAAAAGAATAATGCTCACCATCAGTGTTACTAACATGATCTTGCTTTGCCTTAGCTGACTTAATCTTAACTGTTGTCTTTTCTGAAGCAACTCTATTCTGCTTTGTTTCTGGGTGTTCTGATACTTAGCTTCCATTTCACTAAGTGCATTTCTGTTTTCTTCGGTTGTAAGACTGTCCTTTAAATTAGAATACGCCAACAGCATGGCAAAAGCTTTCTTATCGTTTCCTTTCTCCTTGTATATAGTACTCAGTACCTGATAACCATCCATGATAAGATAGCGATTATTAATTTTTTTTGCGTAGGTAAAACATGTATCAAGATATGAAATCGCCAGGTTAAACTTCTTCAGTTCGTTTAAACCAGAGCCAATAGCAGAATATATATAAGCCATCAGATTAACATCATCAATGCTCTTTGCCACCCGGAGAGCTTTGTTGTATTCAGCCAGAGCAAAACTGTAACCTTTCATGTCAAAATAAATGTTACCCATGCCGAGATGTGTTTCACCAAGCTGCTGTCTATAAGAAGCGCGCTCATATATTTTTTGTGCTTCAGCATATTGTTCAAGCGCTTTTTCAAAATCTAACTGTTTCCTGTAAATCCGTCCGCGCAGTTTATAGCAATAGGCGAGTTGAAGACTATCCTGGTTTTTCTGAAATAAAGTGATACTTCTTTTTGTATACTCATGAGCTTTATCATATTCCCCCAGAATATTTTCAACGTTGGCAATATTGACAAGAGCTTTTCCTAAACCTGTTGTCTGCGTTGGTAATCCCTCATAGATGCTGGCCGCCTTGATGTAGTTTTCTAATGCTTCCTTGAATTTATTTTCGTCGATCGCCATATTACCAAGTGTATTATACGATCTCGCTTCAGAGATTTTATCTTTCCGGGCAATCGCCATTGTCAATGATTTTTGAAGATAATATCGTACAGAATCACCGTTGACAAGTCTTACAAAATTCTCAGCCATACCCTGGCAGGCTTGTTCCTCCTGATATGGATGATTATCTGCGGTTGCAATGATGAGAGCTTGTCTGTGATAGCGCATGGAGGAGTCATACATTCCCAGTGTAAAATAAATATTACCCAGTACGTTAGAAGCTTCACTTATTTCACTGGAGTGAGGTTTAGCTTTTGCCAGATTAACGGCACGGAGCGCTACACGCTTTGCTTCATTAGGATTACTCTCGCTTAAAGCCTTTCCTAATTTTATAAGTATAGAAAGTCTTTGCTCATCATTGGCAGCGTCTCCAAGTTCTGATTTCAGACTGTCTATTTGTGTGTGCTGACCTATTAAATTGTGAATGAAAAAAAATTGAATGAAGGATAAAACAAAAACCAGCTTTTTACAATTATAGAAAAAATGGGTTGATGGAAATAAATTCTGTAAAGTCATGTTAGTAAGGCAACTGCATGTATACCAAAGATGTAAAATTGTAAACTAACATGCAGGAATTGACGAATTTATCTCACCTATTATTTTCCAGAACTTACCGCATTAACTCTGTGCTATGCAACACATTTAAATTCCATTTATTTGACCGCATGCAACCATGCCTCAGCCATAAGTGAAGCACCGGCAAGCGTTGGATGTACTCCGTCGAAAGTCCAGTAGGCGCCGGGAGCAACGGTTTGAGCCTTGGCAAAAATGTCATGAAACGGAATGAACACCGCATCAAACTCATCAGCAAGTTTTCGAGCCGCTGCGCGATAAGTGTCGAAGGTAGGAAACCATTTTTCGGTTACAGCTTTAATACCTGTGACACCAAATGGTTCGCATAAAATTAATTTCACGCCAGGCAACGCTTCACGGGTTTGATTCAACAGAGCACGGTAATCATTCTCGTAAGTCTGTACCGTTCCGTTGTAATTATAATCAAGCGTATGCCAGTAATCATTTACACCAATATGAATGCTTAACACCGTTGGCTTTAAATCCAGGCAATCGGTTTGCCACCTTTCCTTAAGTTGAAAAACTTTATTGCCGCTAATACCACGATTATAAATATTCAATGATTTATCAGCATGCTTATTCAACAAGTTAGCTGAAGCGAGCAGGCTGTAACCGGAGCCAAGAGCCCATGAGTGGTTAGGTGATTTCTCTTCTTTGTTACGACCAGCATCGGTAATAGAGTCTCCCTGAAAAAGAATCACATCATGGTTACTCAATGAGAGTTTTTTCTTTGAAGACATCGGCATCGCAGCCTTAACAATCTCCGGAATGCAAAGGGCCGCACTTCCCAGTGCGGCCGCTTTAAAAAAATTACGTCGTGTAGACATTGTATGTATTATGCTACATCACAAATGTGAACACCTTGTTTTAATGAACCAAGTTTATCTTCACGCTGTGGAATAAACTCTTGTGCTACGAAACCTTTGAAGCCTGTCTCAACGATAGCCTTCATAATAGCAGGGTAATTCAACTCTTGTGTTTCATCAATTTCATGTCTGCCTGGTACGCCCCCAGTATGATAATGAGAAATGTATTTGTTGTACTTTTTAATAGTAGCAATTACGTCACCTTCCATGATCTGCATGTGGTAGATATCATAAAGCAACTTAAACTGATCTGACCCAACCTTATCAACCAATGCAACACCCCATGGTGTATGATCACATTGATAATCGTGATGATCAACTTTACTGTTGAGCAATTCCATCACCATTGTTACTTTATATTTCTCTGCTATAGGCATAAGACGCTTCAAACCAACAGCACAGTTTTCAATTCCTTTCTCATCGTCAAGACCATTACGATTACCAGAGAAGCAGATTATTTGTTTGAATCCTGCAGCTGCTACTTTAGGAATCATCTCTTCATAGCTCTTCACAAGTTCATTGTGCAGCGCAGGATTATTGAAACCTTCTGTAATACCTTTGCCCGCACCCCAAGGCAAGGCCGATGTTAATCCATATTTTTTTAGTGTTGGCCATTCATCAGGACCAACCAGTTCGATAGAAGACAAACCAATGCCTGCGGCAGCTTTTGCCAGGTCTTCCAACTGTATGCTGCTGTAACACCAGCGACATACAGAGTGATTCACCTTGCCCTGCAAGTCTTTTGTAAGTGCAGCCTCAGCTGCTGAAACACGATGTGATAAGGATGATCCCACAACGGCAAGGGCTGAAGTACCAACTAACTTTTTAAGCGCATTACGCCTCGATGGATTTTCCTGATTTTGCTCCATAATATTTTCATTTTAAAGTTATACATAGCTGATTCCTTCATCAAAGAAGAAGTGATACAAGTTAAGTGTATTCTCTATACTTTATTGGCAAAAAAGGGCAAACGGTAGTAAAATAACGTTGCCGGAAAACTCAGTATATCTAAACTATGATTCAAGCAATGCGGTGATTAGCGGGGTCTCGCCGATTCTGTAATTTTCAAATTGCCGGGAAGTAAAATTTCTGTTGAATATTCAATGATCACCGAGGAGATTTCGCCTACCTAGTCAACTCTAAGTAGTATTTCGTAGCCCACCCTATGTAATCTTTTTACTGACCCTCTACATGATTTGGTCGTACTTTTGGAACCAAAAAAATACTTTGTTATCCGTAAGAGAAAATCATTTGGGATAACTACAAATAATCCGTTAAACGCTTATGAAAAAAAGATATTCTTTTTTTAGAATCAGTATAGCGTTGATTGCGGCTGCTCACGTTCTGCTTTATCAATGTAACATACCAGCTACAGATTTTATCCAGCCAGTACCCGCTGCGTTAGAAGGATCATCTATTACATCCACTGGTTTTATTGCCAACTGGAAACCTGTGCTCGGGAGCACGAGCTATATGGTTGATGTATCAACTGACCCTCAGTTTTCTAGCTATGTTACCGGCTATCAATCACGTGAGACGAATGGCACCAGCCTGTCAGTAACTGGCATTGTTGCAGAAGTACAATATTATTATCGCGTACGATCACAAAAGAATAATTTCATCTCAGGAAACTCTAATGTAATTGCTGTTACAACAGCAGCTCTTTCATCTCCACTCGCTACCGCAGCTACGTCAAAAAAAGTATTTCAGTTTACAGCCAACTGGACGTCTGTTGAAGAAGCCGCCAGTTACCTGCTGGAAGTTGCAACAGATTCTGCATTCATTAATATTCTGCCAAAGTATAATAATATAGAAATAGTAAACGACTCACTGGTGATTGAAGGTCTCGATTATCGCACTACATATTATTACAGGGTGAAAGCCAAGAGACTGGAAAAAACATCAGGTTACTCAAACATTGTAGAAGTTGTACCCTGCATTTCTGCAAACTGCAAACTTTCTAAAATAACAACGGGATTCGGTGAAGTAATTCAATTTCTATACGATGATACCGGAAAACTCACCAGCATTCTTAACGACTATGCCGGAACCTGGAATATAGACTACGGCAACGGAACAGTTCCAATAACAGCGACGGAATATGATAATGATGTATTGACGGTTACAAATGAACTGATATATAATGTAAATGGACTTTTACAGTCTATTAATATGTATGATGGAAACGGCCAACCCATTGGTGTCAAAGATTATCTCTATAACGACCAGAAGCAACTTATCGGGTTTAGAAAATATGATGATGCGGAAAGAACTTCGTTAAGTGTGTATCAGGATTATGCGATCGATGCAAATGGTAATATCCTGAAAATATTGGATGCGAACGGTTCGCAGGTGGGGCAGTTCCGCTACGATGAAAATTTCAATCCAAAAATGCTTATACCACAACCGTTACGACAGTTCATACTAGATGATTTCTCTGGTTACTATTTCCAACCATACCTGGGCCTGAACAACCCGATATACGCAGAAGGTTCTTTTAGTCCTGATTTCTATGAAGAAGAAGTATTCATTTACGATATCAATGCTCAGGAAGTAGCTTTTGCAAGAAAAGGATATTACAAACTGACATACGAATTTACCGGATGTGATTTTTAAAGGGCAGCCATGAAAAGAGATATCATCCAGCATATTAAATACACTATTGCCGTTGGCTTCTTGTTTTTATCGGGCCTACTGTTCGGTCAGGAAGAAGACAAGAAAGATTCCAGTAATCTCTACAAGTTTACAGTTGAACAAGATATACTGAATTTAAAATTTGAAGGAGATACTGAAGTCAAAATAAAATCAGCATCGGGCCGGGAAGAAAGTATAAACAAGACTCCTTATGCAGCTTCTGTCCTTACAAAAGAAGACATAGAAAATTCCGGAGCGCTAACAATCCCCGAAGCCTTACGACTTGCTCCCGGATTATTTGTACAGCAAACTACAAATGGCTTATTCGAAGTATATATGCTGGGGAGAGAATCATTACCCGGTGGAGCAACAACCCTCAGTGATTCCAGAAGCAAAATGGTGCTGGTAATGATCAACAACATGCCGGTGAATAATTATTTCGATGGAGGTGTGTTGTGGGAGACACTCCCGGTTGGCATCAGCGATGTAGAGCGAATTGAAATTGTGAGAAGCCCTTCCAATGTTTTCTTCGGCAGAGATGCCGCAAGTGGCATTATCAATATCATTACAAAAACTCCTGAAAGCAACAAGTTGAATATACAGGGAGGTGCACAGCGTAGTGTTGTTCCGGGAAATGCCCAGACAGCAATCAATCATGCATCAGCTACATTCGGAATTCGTGATAAATTTTTTGTGCGCTTCTCAGGCATGTATAATACTACGAGACGTTTTCAGGATCCATATTATGTATTCAGCGCCGTGCGTTATGTTCCTGCCGATTCACTGCTGTTCTATCAATCAACAGCCGATAAAACAAATCCTTCCGGTAGTCTTGGCCGACAGGATTATGGAATCAATTCCTTCATCCGTTACGTGCCTTCTGAAAAAGTAGAAATAGAAGCTTCACTTTCAACACAACAATCAGAAGCACAAACTGTTTACGGAGGTTTTGAAGAACTGGCACTCACTCAACGTAAATCTTCTCTTAACAGAGTAAATCTGAATTCGAGAATACATAATCTGAACACACAACTCTCCTATAGCTTCGGTGATCAAAACCTGGCATCAGGTTATTCTGGATACAGATTCGATGTCAATTCAATAAATGCCCGAATGTACTATACAGTCGCAATCAAAAATCTCCGGATTATACCTGGCATCAGTTATCAACGTTCCGGCTTCAACGATACTCCTTATCAATCAACTGATAGTCATTATCCAAACATAATCGCAGGCAACAAATACTTTTACAATTACGGATACTTTCTAAAAGCAAGCGCCAC
>DATJHZ010000529.1:0-11369 GCA_035493595.1 Cyclobacteriaceae bacterium
ATATCTTTAAAATATTAAAAAGTTATTCCTCATTAGGCGAAGAAACTCTAAAAGACGGAACAATCTTAATTGGCAAAGCTCCTCACATTGCTCCAATGGCTTGGTTGCATAAAATTTATCCAGGATTATCAACAGCAGAAATTGGTACTCTTGAGAAAGAGTTGGGCGCAAAAATTCCAGTTGTTTTTAAAGATTTCTTACAAATAACAAATGGATTAAGCGTATTTAACACCACTCTGTGCATTTACGGTTTAAGGAAAAACTACATTAGAACAATTGAAAACGTATGGCAGCCATTTGATATTAAAACTCCCAACTTATATGAAAGACCAAAGGGATCAAAAGAGAATTGTTTTTTTATAGGAAGCTATTTCTGGGATGGGTCTAAACTTTATATCGATACCATAGATAACAAAGTATATAGATGTTCAAATAATTCTTCTAAGCCAATTAACATGTGGAATTCTTTTCCAGACATGCTAAAAGTTGAAATAAAACGATTATGTAAATTATTTGACAAGGATGGTAAGGCAATTGACGGCCGCATAGCAACTACTCCTCCGAAGAATTAAATCTCTCGACTTTTAAAATTCATCAAAATATGTTGATGCTTTTCATAAAGCCAGGAAGAAGAATTACACTAACAACTGAATGACCGAACAAACAATATATTTAGATACTGGGCTTGAAGAAATTCTAAATCTTGACACCGACGATAAAGGACAATTTATCGCCATTACTAACAAGAACACCATTCTGACAAATGACGACAAGCTCCAAATTGATGCAAGCATTAAATTCCCCATTATTCGAAAACTGAATAACGATAACTTTCTAGTTGTTGATTGCAGAACAGACAAAATTAATAATGGTCATATTTTTGATTTCACAGGAAAAATCAAAACTTCATTTTTGGCTGGCGATGGAATAGAAGATATTGTGATTCAACATAACAAAATTATTATAACCTATTTTGATGAAGGTGTTCTAGGTTATGGCGGACCAAACAATGACGGCGTTACTGTCTTTGATTTTGCAGGCAACCAATTATTCGGTTTCAACTCAAGCGCAATATGGGGTCATATTCTTGATTGTTATTGTATTTGCAAACATGGAACAAACAGAGTTCTATTTTATGCTTACACAGACCTTAGACTTTACGAACTTAATCTTGAAACGTTGAAGGTTGAATTGTTTGATACACCAAATGAATTTAAAGGCACAACTGCAATTTCAAGCAAATCCGATACGATCTATTTTCATTCAAGCTACCACGACAAGTATAGTTTTTTCTCCTGGAATAGAAATAAAAGCGAGGTGGTTAAATTCGGAAATTACCCTTCGAAATTGAAAGGGATAAAAAATGGAAAGTTTTTTACCTATGGTACTAATAGCTTTACGATTGTTGATCCAACAGAATAGACATTAAGTTCTTACATATTTGAATCATCTCATATGGAACCGGCAACTTCCATTTAGGCTACAACAATCTTCACTTTGGATACATCGCTGCGAGGCCAGTGATTGACTTTTGTACTTCAATTAAATCAAACAAAAATGAAGACAATTTTCATCACAGGAGCCTCAACAGGCTTAGGCAAAGCAACAGCAAAGCTATTTGCTTCTCAGGGTTGGAACGTAATCGCCACCATGCGCAAACCCGAAAACGAAAAAGAACTGAACTTGATCAACAACATTACCCTGTTGCCATTAGATGTTACCAATCTCGCCCAGATTAAAGAAACAACACAAAAGGCGATTGCTTTAAGCAGCATCGATGTGGTATTTAACAATGCAGGTTACGGATTAATGGGTCCGCTAGAATCAACCACTGACGAGCAATTGGTGCGTCAACTCAACACGAACATTTTAGGAGTGATTCGTGTTACACAGGCATTCATTCCTTACTTCAGAGAAAAACAAAATGGACTGTTCATATCCACTACATCAATTGGCGGACTTATTACATTCCCATTTAGCTCAGTATATCACGCAACAAAATGGGCGTTGGAGGGTTGGAGTGAAAGCATGGCTTTTGAATTGAAGAAGATTGGCGTAGGGATCAAAACAGTTTCGCCTGGTGGCGTTAAAACAGATTTCTTGAGTCGCTCTGCCGAAATGTCTTCTCACCCCGTCTACGAAAAATGGGTAAAGCAATTATTCGCAGGTTTTAGTGAAGATAATTTTTCTTCGGCAGAAGAGATTGCTGCTGTTGTTTATGAAGCCGCCACCGATGGCAATGATAAGTTAAGATACGTTGCCGGTGAAGATGCAAAAGCACTTTATGCACAACGCCTGCAAGTGGGCGATGAAGAATTTAGAAAACATATGGCACAGGTGTTTTTAGGAGACGAATCAACTATCTTAGTAAAGTGAAAAAAGAAAACATTCCTCAAAAATTTAATTCAATATCAGACTTACATCGGGTGCTGGGCTTACCAAAGCCCTTGCATCCGCTGGTAAGCCTGGTTGATAATACGAGCATCGCTATAGATAAAGATCATTTGCCACCATCTTTCTTACTCAACTTTTATAAGATCTCGTATAAAAAAGGTCTTCATGGTAAAATAAGGTACGGGCAAAATTATTATGATTTCGATGAAGGTGGCTTAATCTTTACCTCACCAAATCAGTTGCTTGCCACTACTGACGATACTGAATATCAAGGCCATACTTTACTCATCCATCCTGACTTCATTAGAAATTATCCGCTAGGAAAAAACATTAAAAACTTTGGCTTCTTTTCCTACGCTGTTCATGAAGCCTTGCATCTGTCCGATAAAGAGAAAGCTATCGTTCTGGCTATCTTTAAGAATATAGAAGACGAATTACAATCAACCATAGATGATTTTAGTCAGGATGTAATTGTAACTCAAATTGAGCTGCTTCTGAATTATAGTAATCGCTTTTATAAACGCCAGTTTATTACAAGAAAAGCAGTAAGCAGTGACTTGCTGTCAAAAATAGAAAATCTATTAAGTGATTATTTTAACAACGAAGCTCCCCTGATGAATGGCCTACCTACCGTGCAATACCTGGCAGAGCAGTTAAATGTTTCGCCTCGCTATCTAAGCGATATGCTCCGTTCACTAACAGGACAAAATGCGCAACAGCACATTCACAATAAGCTCATTGAAAAAGCTAAAGAAATTTTATCCATTAGTAATTTATCTGTTGCAGAAATAGCCTATCAATTAGGCTTTGAACATCCGCAGTCGTTTAATAAATTATTTAAAAGCAAAACCAATCTATCTCCGTTAGAATTCCGACAATCTTTTAATTAATCAGAGCTAACTTTAACTCGATGACTCTTCTTAATAAATTTATCACCTGTTAGTTTGAAATTTTTTATTTACAATGCTATGACTACTTTAGGGAAAGGTTTTAGCGTAGCTAATATGTAAAGAAAAGAAATATGGATGACATTTTAGATGAGCGCATAGAAGAGGATAACTTATCTGATAGAGATATTTTCACAAATATCTGGACTTCTCCAAGACAGATTCTAAAGTATATTAATGACAATCGATATAACAAATATGTAACTATTCTACTATTGCTTGAAGGTATCTCCGGAGCCTTCAATAGGGCTTATATAAAAGACCTAGGTGAGTATATGTATTTATGGGGTATAATATTAGTCTGTGTTTTTCTTGGAGGACCTTTGGGTTGGATTCTATATTATATTTATGCAGCATCACTTAGCTGGACAGGTAGATGGCTAAAAGGACAGGGTAACAAAAGCTCACTATTAACTATGTTATCGTACGCCATGACACCTTTAATAGTGGCCTTAATTTTTTTCATCCTTCAAATAATAATTTATGGGCATCAGTTGTTTGTGCCTTACAAAGATTTTATTAATGGAGGCCTGACCTCATACATTTTTATTTATGGTTCAACTGGCATTAGGCTCTTTTCTGAAATTCTAACAATTATATTTTGTGTTATAGGAGTATCCGAAGTTCAAAAATTCTCAATTGCAAAATCCATTTTGAATTTATTACTGGCAGCATTGGTAATGTTTGTTCCCATTTTCATAATAGCAACATTGGTGAGGACATTTTAGTGAATTTAAGGCAATAATTATCATTTAGTGATTAATCTGAATTTTAACAGCCTTAACACCTTCACCTGTATAAACCTGAACAATATAAATACCAGCAGGTAATCCCGCTGCACTGAAAACCGTTTTACCGCTATCAGTAGTATAGGGCAAAAGAACACGATGCCCCAGCGCATCGCTGATGTTGATGTTAGAAACAGAATCTTCAAGCTGAGCCTCAACAATCAATTCATTAGTAAGCATTGAATAATAAATCTGAATTTCATTTGCTGAAGTTGTCTTCACAAAATGAACCTGCGAATATGTGAATTGTTCATCGTAATCAGTTTGTTTTAATCGATAATAGGAAGTTTTTGAGACAGGCTCTTCATCCCACGCTGTATATTCCATGCGTTGAAAACTATTCCCCGCTCCTGCTACGCGCTCAATCTCTTCCCATGCTTTTCCATCTGCCGAGCGTTCAATCGTAAAGTAGTCGTTATTAAGTTCAGAAGCTGTTGCCCATTGGAGTCTTACTTTATCGTTTTCTGGTGTGGCTGAAAAATATAGCAATGAAATAGGAAGTGCTGAGCATAAACTTGAAGAAGCTACCTCGCTTGCAACCGTGTAAAAAGTTGAGGGAGAATTTTGGTTATTATATGATGTCCCTATCCAGCCCGCTGTTCTGGCAGTTGTTGAGATCCTGAATTCATCAAAAGCAGCATCGATATAATGATCGGCGCTTGTATATTTTGAACGACCGAAATAATTACCTGTAGAGCTCTCCATATTCTGAGGACGCAACGTCACACTGCTTGCAGAAGCGGTTGACGATCCATTTCGATATAAAGTCATTGTTGAAGCTGAGGCATCTATTACAACGGCCCAATGAATCCAGCTTCCTGTATTGGTAGTACTTGCTGAAACTGGTCCTTGTTCACCTCCGTTACCACTTGTTGTAATTCGCGCACGCGCATCTGAAGATGCTGCTGTTCCACTGGATGGTGTCAGGAAAAAATTAACAGTAGTGCTTTGTCCGAAATCAAAAATTCTTTCCCAGTTAGTGGTGGCCCGGTTTAAATAAACCCAACCTTCATACGTAAAGTTGGTAATACTCGCCAAATAGTTATTCGCTAACGCCAGGTACTGCGCAGATGTAGATGAGCTTAATACATTGGTACCGTTGCTAAGATTTCTTGCTGAGCCTATTTTGCCTGATGTGTTATTAGAAGTAGAATTATCAGTAAGGTTATTTCCGTTGGCCGTGTTATCATTTATACTGTTACTAAAATGCCATACACTTTTGTAGTTGCTATCCCACACGGTTGTTACTGATGGATCTGTTGTTACGGAACTATTTCCATAATACATGTGAATAATAGTATTGGATGAGGCGCTTAGTGTGGGAATTCTCACCCATGCAACGTACTCCCCTGTAGTAGAAACATATCGTTCTATCTGGTGACTCAGTTGTGTTAGGCAATCACTTGTAGTAAAGATAATATCATAGCCACCACTGTTTTGAACATGACCACTATTGGCAACAGTTCTGAGATTAATATCTGTAAAAGAAATCAAAACCGGGAAATTAGTAAGATTAGCACCTCCCACAACATTTGAATTCGATATTGTAATCTGTTTACCATAGCCATAACCGGTTGGTTGGGCCACGAGTCTGGCACTCATTATCACAAGCAGTACTAGAATGATATTTCGCATAAACAGTAGACTCCGCTCTAGGGCTCAACTACTAAAGCTATCAGTATCAATGATAACAGCCTATACATTCATACCCTGTCAGTAATTATACCTAGAGACTTGTGCGAAAATCCGGTAGTATACAACAAAATGACTTTCCTTTCATAGCTATTAAACAATGCTGGATCTTTTCTAAGTAAAAATGCGGACACAGCTTTGAGTATTTTCCAAATTTCATGAGAAGTGCATTTGCCATAGATTTGGGTGATCAATCCTATTCATGAAAAACCAGATAAAGAATTTCTTCAAAACGAATATAATCATAATAGCAATCTCATTAATATCTACACTTCTGGTTATAAATGTTTCGCTCATTTTTCATTACAAGACCACCATTATCCGAAATAATGAAGCCAAGAAGGAAGCAGAAAGTATAGTCTATCAGACAGAACAATTGGTAGGATACATGCTTCATACCATGGACCTGGGAATCAGGGCATACGGCGTAACAAAAAGTAAAGAAATGCTTAAACCGACCGATGAAGCGATCGGTAATATTGATAACATCTTCAATACCATTGAAGGTAAATTAAAAGCACAATCATACGATATATCAGAGGTGCAGAGTCTTCGAAATACATACATTGATTATGGAGAATTTTTACACGAGATGGAACGCGTCGCCGAACTGGACAGTATGAATACGTTTCGTAAAATGTTAGAGGAAGACCGCGGACTGAAAGTTTTTTTGCATTGGAGCGATGTTAGTGCAAAAATCAAATTGTTTGAAGATAAGTTAACCCTGGATGCAGAGGAAAAATATCAGTCAGCTATTAATGATAATATATACTTACAGATCTTTATTTTGATTGTAAGCCTTCCAACCCTGGGCTTTATTGTATTTAAAATCAAAAATGATAATAGAGCAAGACAAGGCCTGCTGAAAGAACTGGAAGAGAACAACCGGAAATACGTATTCAATCCAGGAACGGAAGTAGATTTTCATAATCCGAAAGAGCTGATTGAACACTCAATCAAAAATCTACAGCAAGCCAGCGAGTTCATTGAACATATTTCAGAAGGTCAGTACGATACTGACTGGCCGGAATTGAATCATGACAACAAGAATTTGAACGGAACTAATCTTGCCGGAAGACTTACCAGGATGCGCGATCAGTTGAAACAATTGAAGAAAGAGGAAGAACGAAGATTGTGGGCCAATGAGGGCCTTACCAAATTTTCCGAAACTGTACGCAATCATCAGAACGACCTGACTGAATTATCGAATGAAGTAGTCAAGTTTTTAACAAAGTATATGGGTGCTCAGCAAGGAGGTCTCTTTGTTTTGAAAGAAGAAGAAACTGAATCTTATCTGGAGCTGACGGCATGTTATGCTTTTGATCGGAAAAAATTTATTGAACGAAAAATTGAATTCGGTATTGGGCTGGTCGGGCAAACATACCTTGAAGGAGAAACAACATTGCTCACCAAACTTCCACAGGGTTATGCACACATTACTTCTGGAATGGGAGGAGCTACTCCCGGATGTGTTGTTATTGTACCTATGCGATACAACGATAAGATAGAGGCTATCATCGAACTCGCTAGTCTTGGAAAATTTAAGGACTATCAGGTAACTTTCCTGGAGAAAGCCGGAGAGTTTGTTGCATCAGCTTTGCAGAGTGTGAGAACCACAGAAAAAATGCAAAATCTTTTAGAAGCATCGCAGAGCCAGGCTGAGCAAATGCGATCGACAGAAGAAGAGATGCGCCAGAACCTGGAAGAGCTTCAGACAACGCAGGAGGAAATGGTGCGCAGACAAAAAGAGCTCGATCTCATGAAAGAAGAAGAGATGGAAAGAGCGCGAAAAGTAGCTGATGAAAATAAACAAGAAATTGATAAACTATTAGAGAAGCTAAAAATTGCAGAAGAAGAACTTCAAAAAGTTAAAGCCGCATAACTATACCATTTAAGAATTAAATAAATTTATTTATGAAAAAACAAATCCATAATTATATTGCAGCCATTACTGTTATTATTTACTTCGGCTCTTGCCAAAACAGAATCGAAAACAAGATGGATGCAACTACCAAACCTGATTCCACAGAAACAAACGTTGTACAACCGCCATTAATAGAAAAAGTATTGACGGCTGCTGAACAGCAAGCTTTAACGCCGGACATGGTTATCCAAAGTTTGAAGGATGGCAACGTACGTTTTAAGAATAATAATCTTACCTCAAGAGACCACTCATCCCTGGTAAGAAGCGCTGCCAGCGGACAATTTCCTAAAGCCGTTATACTTTCTTGCCTGGACAGTCGCATTCCTGTGGAGGATGTATTTGATAAAGGTATCGGAGATCTTTTTGTAGCACGGGTAGCAGGAAATTTTGTAAATGAAGATATTCTGGGCAGCATGGAGTTTGGATGTAAAGTATCTGGCGCCAAGGTTATATTAGTAATGGGCCATGAAAGTTGTGGCGCCATAAAAGCAGCCATTGACGATGTGCAATTAGGAAACATCACGGCCATGCTTACAAAAATAAAACCGGCTGTAATCAACTCACAAAGTTTTGAAGGATCTAAAACTTCAAAGAATGATGCATTTGTAGAATATGTCGCTAAAAATAATGTGATTCACACAATAGAAACCATCAAATTAAAAAGCCCTATTTTAAAAGAAATGTCTGATAAAGGTGAGATAAAAATTGTAGGCGCCTATTATGATCTTAAAACTGGACAGGTGACTTTTCTATAATTGTTCCAAGTTCAAAGGTTTCAAGTTGCTTGTACCGACCTGGAACTTGGAACCTTGAACATGAAACTCTTAACCAAGAACTAATGAACATTGACTATGCCACATCGGGCAGCAATCTTCTAACATGCGCTAACTGATGAGTATAGATTTTTGTTTCCAGGTTTAGAATACCCTCTTCATTAAAATGATCGATGCGCACTCTGCCTGAAACGTGAATGATGCGATCTGCATCGAGCAGAATTCCTACATGCACCACTTTTCCTTCTTTGTCTTTAAAGAAAGCAAGATCGCCAGGCAACGCCTCGTTAAATTGAACAGACTTACCTTGTGTTGCCTGCTGCCAAGCATCGCGTAACAATTTATAACCACAAATTTTAAAAACCATTTGGGTAAACCCTGAACAATCAATACCAAACGGACTTTTACCTCCCCACTGATAAGGTGTGTTGAGATATTTTTGCGCCAGTACTTTTAAAAATTCAAACTCGCGTTTCTGTCCCAGGTTCTTTGCTTCGCCATTAAAAGCAAATTGCTCTTCCATCTTAAACAGCTCAGAACTTGAAATAGGTATAACGCTACCCATCAGTATAATCTGCGGGCTCTTGTTATATAAGATGCTGGTCGTTATATCTGTTGTGATTTTAAATTCGGCTTGGTTTAAGTAATTAAAATAATCAGCCGAGATAGCGTGATATTGTTTGCCGTCAATCCAACCAGAGTATTGATCAAAGTCTATGAGAATTTTTAGCCACTTGCCATCCTTGCTTTTTTCAAGCACCTGGTAATGATCTCCAAATAAAAGTTGCGTGACTTGCTCCGAGGGATGGGTCGGGTCTTTTCGTACAGGCACGAGACTTAAACGGCAAATGCCGTATTCAGCGTTGTTTAAATCAGAATTCAAAATATAGGGGTACTTAAGCTTCTAAAATTACAATTAAATTTTCATGCGATTGAGATCTCGCTTAGCTTCTCTTTCCTTTATATTTTCCCGCTTATCATGAAGCTTCTTTCCCTTACCTACTGCTATTTCAAGTTTAGCCAGTCCACGGTCATTAATAAACAACCTTGTGGGTACTAAGGTAAGTCCTTTTTCGGTTACTCTGCTTTCTAGTTTCTTTAACTCAGAGCGCTTGAGCAATAACTTACGTTCACGCGTTGCTTCGTGGTTATAATGCGTGCCCTGTGCATAGGGAGTAATGTTAATGCCTTTTACAAATAGTTCATTGTTATTCAGATAGCAATAACCATCCTGCAGATTCACTTTGCCTTCGCGTATTGATTTTATTTCAGTACCCATTAACACCATGCCTGCCACATACTTATCCAATATTTCATACTCAAATCCCGCCTGACGGTTTCTGATGTTAATGTCGTTCGAAAAACGTTGTTTACTGCTCATGCTTTTTAAAAATCAAATCAATCTTTTCCTTCTTCAATATCTTCTGCCCTGTTCTGCCAATAGCTACTAACCTGTCGTCTACTTTCGCTTCGAAAAAACAAATCAGCTCATTGTCATTTAACTGATCTACCCACGCCGTGATAATCACTTCTTCATCAAGCAACGCAGGTGATCTGTGATCGATACTTAAGAACGTACCAATCCCCTCTTCCGTATCATCACACATATCAATAATAAATTGACGCGTGGTCCACTCCACATCACGTGCTAACGAAAAGGTAGCATACACCGGATGAACAACAGTACCTTGGAAAGCTGCCAGATCTTCTGGAAGAACCTTTCTCACAATCTTCTTGCGATCTCCAGGTTTTACAACATTTTTCATAGCGGCATGCGGGCCAGCGGTGCAACATCAAGTGTACAAAACTCGCCTTTTAAAAACTTATAGTGTGCTGCCATGGCTATCATGCCTGCATTATCAGTACAATATTCAAACGCCGGAATAAAAACCTGCCACCCTAAACGGTCTCCTGTTTCCAAAAGTTTCTTCCTTAGACCTGAGTTAGCTGAGACACCGCCAGCAATGGCCACTTGCCTGATACCAGTTTGCTTGCTGGCTTGCTCAACACGTGTAATCAGCATCTTCACCAACTGAGCCTGTATGCTGGCACAAATGTCGTGGAGGTTCTCATCAATAAAATTAGGATTCTTTTTCTTTTCATCTCTCAAAAAATAGAGGAAGGACGTTTTAATGCCACTAAATGAAAAATCCAGACCGGGCATAACAGTATCGGAGAACTTAAAACGCTTGGGATCTCCCTGTTCTGCATACTTATCAATCAAAGGTCCGCCAGGATATGGGAGTCCCATAATTTTAGCGGCCTTATCGAAAGCCTCGCCCACAGCATCATCTTGTGTTTGGCCTAACACCTTCATGGTCAGGTGATCAGTTACTTCGATAATCTGGGTATGGCCACCGCTTACTGTTAAACATAGAAAAGGAAATGAAGGCCGGGGTTCATCAATAAAGTGAGCCAGCACATGGGCTTGCATGTGATTCACCTCAATCATCGGAATGTTCAATGCCATAGCCATGCCTTTAGCAAAAGAAACACCTACCAGCAAAGAACCCATGAGTCCGGGCCCACGTGTAAAGGCAATAGCATCTAACTCACTGTTGTTAACCCCTGCAGTTTGCATGGCTTCTTGCACCACGGCAACAATATTTTGCTGATGCGCGCGCGATGCCAGCTCGGGGACAACACCACCATATTTCCGGTGAACAGCCTGTGAGGCGATAATATTATTAAGTACCTTGCCGTTTCGTATAACAGAGGCTGATGTTTCGTCGCATGAAGACTCGATGGCAAGGATGACTGGACGCATGTTTTAACAAATGAACCTGCAAGGTATTAAAAATAGAATTCGAAAAATATTGGCCTATACCCTAACGGCCATTCTGTTTTTACT
>DATJHZ010000530.1:0-8296 GCA_035493595.1 Cyclobacteriaceae bacterium
CGTATAATGGTTTTAAGTTATATGAATACAGACTGGTATATCAACCAACTCAGAAGACCCAACTACGAATCTCAATCGTTCAAACTAAGTCTTGATAAAAAAGATTATCTCCAATATGGTCCCAATGATGCACTTTACGTCCACGAAAGCATGAAGGAGGGGATTGATGTTAAAAAGTATCTTCAACTGTTGCATGCGGAACATCCTGCCCTGCGATTGTTTTCACAAGATGGTGAGCCCTACTCTGTTCTCCCATCCAAGCTACTAGAAATATCCACTAGTGGTTCTGATGAACTTAGAAATGATGTTGATCGTGAACCCACCATGAAGCTTAGTGTTATTGGAAATTATTTGCCTAAAGGCGCTCTTGCTTTCCTTGATGTGCTCGTGAGTAACGAATGGCAGCGGCCAGTATATTTTAATGCTACATCACTTAATCAGATAGAATTAAATGTAAAACCCTATGTAGAGCAGGAAGGATTGGTATATCGATTAACATCCGCTAAGAGTAAATCGAAAGACATACGAGTAAATACAGTGCTGATGTTTAAAAATCTGATTGTTAATGCAAATTATAAAAATCTGCTGGAGCAGGATGTCTATTTTAATTATGAAGATTATCATGCACGCATGATAGAACCACTTCGTTCATCATTTAACCAGTTAGCTGTTTATTTGTTACATGAAGGTAAAGAGGACCAAGCCATAAATGTTCTTGATCAGGCCATGCAGATATTATATTCACCTCATCTCAGACCGTCCTTTTCAAATCTTCAAACAGCTGAAATTCTTCTTAGCGTCGGCAAAACCAGGTTGGCTGAAAAACTTTCTTCGGCGGTATTTGATTCTTATTATCCCACAGTGAAAGAAGATCTGGTAAATAATAAACAAGTTGATGATTTGTCAATTTACCTACTGCAAACATCAGCAGACCTGTTAGGTAAAGCGGGACATCTCGAATATGCGACTAAGGTAAATGCATTAGATTTGTTTAAGTAGTAATCACTTTAGCAATTTCAGCACACTTTCATTGTAGCATTGGTGGTACTTTTGAGAAAGTTAAACCACATTCAATAATTTCCTTTTAACTTTCGCAGAAGATGAACAAGGCTGATCTAAATCCATTGGAAGTTACGCCTGCTGAAATTAAAAAGCTTCGCGGACTTAAAATCAAGAAGGGTGAAATCCATCTGCACAAAGTAGAAGAGCTGCAAAAGCTACTCAACACATCAAAAATCAGGGCGATGGAACTCTTTGCACTTTCGCAGTTTCAAAGTCTTCCTTCTGTGGGGATACGTTTTGCTCACGATCTTATTGGTATGGGTTATTACTCTCTCAATGATCTGAAAAGAAAAGATGGAGCAAAGCTCACCGATCAATATGAAGTTCAGACAGGCGCATGGGTTGATCCTTGTGTTGAAGATCAGTTCCGCCTGGTAGTACATTATGCGCAGCATCCTGACAGCAAACTTAACTGGTGGGATTTTACTTCTCAGCGAAAAGCCTTTCGTGAAAAGTATGGTTATCCTGCTACGAGGCCAAAGCAGCCATGGTTT
The DNA here is from genome assembly GCA_035493595.1 of Cyclobacteriaceae bacterium. Taxonomy (GTDB): domain Bacteria; phylum Bacteroidota; class Bacteroidia; order Cytophagales; family Cyclobacteriaceae; genus DATCRE01. Next base: position 1,557 of record DATJHZ010000530.1, read on the forward strand.
GAATTGCCACGCTATCAAAACATCCAGACAGATACCGGCAGCAAATGAGGCCACACAAAAAGACCTGCATAAAAAGCTTACGCTGGCGTTACGGTATATGACCAAACATCCTGAAGAAAAAATCACCATCGCACAACTGGCCGATAAGTCACATCTCTCCTCCTATCATTTCATTCGATGTTTTAAAAGTGCGTATGAACTCACCCCGCTACAGTACCTCACACGACTGCGATTAAAGAAAGCCTCGTTATTATTAAAACGCACGAAAGCTTCTGTCGTTACTATTGTACCACAATGCGGATTTGAAAATGAAAGTGCATTTATCCGGTTGTTTAAGAAAGAATTTAAAATGACACCAGTTGCTTATCGGAAGACTTTTGGAGTGAATAAAGAAACAAAATAAATTCTCTACATTTTGTTGGTGTTCACCAAAAGTGAGGGATTCTCGACAACTTTCAATTTACACATTGTAGCTGATTTTTCTACCAATCCATAGCTTAATTGATTCAGCTATCAGAAGTGACTTACCAATAAATAACATAGCAACGTGGATAAACATAGAGATGATGATATATCCTATAAATTCAATTTGCCGCAGAAACTTGTAGTCGATTTTATTTTTGATCTCGAGGTGTTTTTTCTTCACATCATTGAGATCCATATTATCTATATCATTTTCAGACATGCTTGACGACAGGTAGTATAAATTTTTACTTCTGCATCCGCGATAGAATGCGTTAATTACCCGGCGAGGCTTTAAAATAAATCCTGTAGAGAGTGCAAACAAATTCATGATGGAGATAATGGGCTTTCTGCAACTTCTGGAGCCGAGCTCCCATGCACTTATTTCACTTTCGCCAACGCGGCCAATTCCATATCCTGCAATGATATGATGGAGATCGTGGAATTTGAGATACTTTTTCCTAGCACTCACATTTGGCACAGGTGCCAATATGCAACCAATGTAAACTCTCACACAATGTGATTCGAAGTCTTTAGTTAAATTAAGTCTGTTAAACTTGTAAAATCCAATGAGTGCTTCTTTTGTTGTCATTTCATCAAGGGAATTTATTTTAATTACTGTCCATTAATTGTATTTTGTTTCGTAGTGAAGTGCAATTACTCCGCTAGAAAATGTTTTCGTTTCTACAAGCTTCAGCTTAGTCGTTTCGGTCGCACCTTTATATAATGGAATACCGCGTCCAAGTAAAATTGGATTAACAAATAACCAAAACTCATCAATCAGACCTTGACTTAGTAATGAATGAGAAGCAGTCGGACTTCCGAAAATCAGAATATTTTTCCCTTCTTTTTTTTTTATTTTATTTATATTGTCTACAAGTTGGTCGCCAATAACCATGGTGTTATCAAGACCTTTTTCGCTGATGGTCTTTGATAAAACAACTTTTGAAACTTTGTTGTACCAGGCCGAATGTTCTTTGTCGTGCTTTGATGCGTCTGGTTGTTCGCCGGCAGTTGGCCAGTAACTCTGCATCATTTCATACGTTACTCGTCCGTAAAGCGCAGTGTCGGCTTTGTCTGTCATCGTGCCAACAAAGTCAAACATTTCTTCGTCTACATTTATCCAGTTCATCTCTCCATTAAGTCCTGCCACAAAACCGTCAAGCGATGTGTGCATGAAGAATATTAATTTTCTCATTTTGTTATCTGTTTTAATATTTATACTTAGAATATCCGATACTCATTTATTACCAAGCTGTTCGGCCAGACCAATAAGAATTCCTTCCGGTCCCCGGATGTAGCAGAGTCTATACGAGTTCTCATATTGAACCACCTCACCAACGAGTTGCGCACCTCGCTTGCGAAGTATGTCGAGCAACTCGTCAATGTTGTCTACGGCAAACATTACTCGCAGATAGCCAAGAGAATTAACAGGCGCGTTTCGATGATCGGCAACTGCGGGCGGCGTGAGAAATCGTGAGAGCTCTAATCGGCTGTGGCCATCAGGCGTGACCATCATAGCGATCTCGACATGCTGTGAGCCAAGCCCTGTCACGCGACCAGCCCATTCACCTTCGATCATGGCTCGCCCTTCAAGCTTCAGGCCAAGCTCAGTGAAAAAAGAGATGGCCTCATCAAGGGATTCCACCACGATCCCGACATTGTCCATTCGTAACAATTTACTTTTTGTCATATTTCACCCAAAGTGTTTAATATTCTCACTCAGCTTTGTCGGGATACATTTTCTCGTACTTAAAATTGTCAAACGTGTCGTAAAGAATTGTAGATGGCCATTTTGAGTTGTTCTCAGTTTTCCCACTCCATGTCAGATGAACCAATGCGAAATTCTTCTCAGACTCATTTGTATCGAAGACTGAAAAAAGTACATCATCATTCGAGTCATTCTTGCAAAGAGCTGAGCAGCTAAAGCCACTTAGTAAATGTTTTGATTCAGATTTGAATAAATTAGAAAGTAATCCTCCCGTCTTGTTTGTTTCCTTTTGCAATTCATCCTCAAATGCAAGCTTTTGTTCTATCGAAATTGTTACCCAAGGTTCTTCAACAAATGGCCTAGAAAGATTACTTAGAATAAAGTCATCAATAATCTGCGGTGAAAGTCCAGCAATGTCAATTCGTATCGGTTCATTTGGCATTTCTCTTATGTTGTCAAACGTATAACCACCAACTGGATGTAAATAAAATCCATTTTCAAGTTGCACCGTAAATCTTAACGAGTCCCAAATTTTATTGTCTGGATTCTTCGCTGTCCAAAAGTCCCAAACATATTTTTGAATGTACTTGAAATAATTGTCGTTAGGGATGAATTCTCCGTAAACACCGCCCATACTTATGTCACCCGCTTTTAGTTCGGTGTGTCCGATTAACATTGTCTTTGAGTATACAGAACTCTTCATCGTATTGCTGATAACCGTTGGTTAACGTAAATCATTTATATTTCAAATATATGGGAATGTCACAATTATAAGTTCAATCTTAAGAAGATAAGTGAACTTTACGATGCTATAATTAAAAGCGAACTCGATAAATTAGTGCTGCTGGAGAAGATGATGGAAATCTCATGCTACCGCAAGTTTAGTGCAGCATAACTTGTGATTTAACTTTCAACTGTTGCCCAAAGAAATGTTTGCATTCTGAGGCACTATCACTTCGTAGTATATAGCCCAGCTCAATTGTAAAGGAATCTTTTGGAATTAAATCAGGCTCTATAGAAAATAAATGGTTCCAATCCTGGGGTGCTGTTCCAAATGAATATTGACCTGTAAATATTACATTGTAACCAAGCAAGCTATCAGCAACATTAATAACGTCATATGGAATAATCAGCGAACCACTTTCTGTAAATATCGGTTCCCCATAAAAGCCCGGCAATTTTTCGTGGGTTGCATAATAACATTGTCGAGTAGCGTTCTCCGTTTTCTTACTATCAGGTTTTGTGGCATTCATTTTCTGAAACTGATTCAGCCAATATTCATCGGTATTTGCGATCCTAAACGAATTAATAAACGAACGGGCTATTTTACCGTATCCAATCGTATCTCCTTCGTTATCAGGAAATCTTGCTTCAGTCATGTAGGTGTATTTCTGATTTATTATCCATTTATGATAGATGAAAGAATTGACGGTATCTTCTGTTACTACAAAGGCATGAAGCTCATTATTGTTCAATTCAGTTTTAAATGACTGAATATTAAGTTTGCGTGTTTCATAATAATCACTCAAATTGGTTCTTATCAACTTCATATCATTCTTATCGGTCATTTGAAAACATAAATGAGATAAGTGCATACCATATTTATTAAGATAATAACCTCTAAAGGCATTATCATGATTTACACCTTCCAAAAAATGAGGTTTACTTGCAAAGTATAAACTTGACCTTGCGTAATTGTCAGTAATCCAACCTGAGTCAGATGAATATGTAATAAGTAAAGAATCAATTCTGTATTCCCAAAAATGTTGGTTGGTTCTATTTACACTATGATGGGACTCCTCGTCATATTGATTTTGCATTAAATCTCTGTCAACGTTAACTAAATTTAATTGCCTGTAATAATCAGCAAAACTCAATCCTGGATTCTCGGCAATATATTGATTCATAATACGAGCATGTAGCTCAGTGATATTGAAATGATATTGCTCATGGTCCAAAAGATATTGCGATGACGTATCACTAGTTTTAACCCAGGAGAGAATGTTATTTTGTCGCGCATAGGCATGATATTCTTTTGTAAAAGAGTCAAGTTCTAAAAATATTTTACTGTTAATGGCAGCACTATATCTGCTAAATATGGGTGGAAGCCCCTGAAAATCATTCCAACTAAGTTTTTCCTTCCATTGTTTAAATATTACTGGAGCGTTGAACTTCGATTTCAACAACGGTATTAGTATTAAAACGAAAATTGAAAAAATAAATATGCCGACTTTAGGCTTTACAAGATTTGCCAAGAGAATAGATTTAGTAGACGTTTTAGAAGCGCTATTAGTAACTCATAACCCATTAGTATAATGAAAATTAAAATGACAAAGGAGAATGAACTATCCATTAGCATAAATCCACTCGTTAATATGAAATAATGAATCTGCATAATCACGATAAGCAGCAAGATAAAAGTGATGTCATGAATCACCCTACCCATGAAATTATTTTGACGCTTGTGCTCCAAGCGATAAACAATATGATTGATGGGCATGAATAAAAAAGCTATAAGAATCATAGTGTAACTCAAATCCCAGTAATCGTCAAGCCCTACGAATTCAAATGTTTTTATCAATGCCATTATAAAGACCGACAGACTAATAGGGGTTAGGAAATCGCGATAGCTTAATGCATTAAAAAATGGCTTTACTTCAAGGCTAGCTAAAAAAGGATCTTTTGTATGCATAGGTAATTAGATTTCGAATTTATAAAATTGAAATTTATAATTCAAACCATTTAACCTCTTATGATTCCCCTGCTACCGCAAGTTTAGTGCAGCATAACTGTGGTTGTTATGTCGTAAGCTTTCAGCTTACATTATAAATTACAACTAATTAAACTTGCGGTAGAAATGGATGGAAGAAGATGCCTATTTGTTAAAAATTATTCTTTAATGAATCGAATATGCTGTACAGAGTCTTCTGACTCCAGAGTAATAATGTAAATGCCTGAATCCCATCCTGCTGTTGATAACGCAGATCGATACTCACCGCTGTACAACACAATTCCGCTCATTGAATTTGTAATCTTCATTTTCACGAAGGGAGTAGCACGTCGAACTGTATCTTGAATATGAAGTTCTACGCTCACGGGATTTGGCGATACACTTACCGTTTCAACATCAGTTTTATTAAAAGTGTTTAGTGTTGGATTCATATACTTCGCAACAAAACCGGCATCGTAACCTGGATCGCAAAGTCCATTGAGTGTAAGCCCTCCGGGCGAATTCAACTGATCGAGAAATTCAAGTGAATAGGTAGAGTAGCCACCTGTAACGTAGAATGAATTACCCTTCGCATCAAGTGGATCAGCGGCAATGCCCAGCGTGCTGCCGAACGCAGTGGTAGTAGCTTGTTTTTCAAATTGCAATTTGCCTGAGTAATCATATCCCAGAAAGAAAAGATCATTCATTTGATTAGCTGTTGCCACGTTGCCATTGCTAAATTTTATGGAAGAATAATAATCGCCACCTACATAAACCAACTTAGAATTTAAATCAACACTCACTGCATTTCCGTATTCACTATTATCTCCACTCTCTTGTCTGGCCCAGACTATGTTTCCTTTTGTATCGATTTTTATTGTAAAAGCATCAGCATTACTATTGGTACTGGTAAAGGTAGTGGCACCGAAATGTTGTGTACCATAAAAGAAACCTGTTATATAGCTATTGCCATCGCTGTCATTGTCAATGGCATTAGCGATGCAGTTATTCGGCACAGCTGGTATGGCTACATCTTTACTTTGTGTGGCCCATAACAGAACTCCGAGTGTATTATAGCTGGCAACGAAAGCATCGAAATTTCCATTATTACAGGACAATATGTGGCCACTAAAACTAGCCTGTGCCGTAGAAAATCTGCCCGTTACAAAACATTGTCCATTGCTCGTAACAGATATTCCTCTTCCTTCATCCGCCAGAATACCTCCACCTTGCTGAGCCCATACAACGTTGCCGTTAGTGTCATACCTGGCAACAAACATATCGTAGTCATCGGGCAGAGCTCCATTACAGGTGAGCGTGATGTTGTTTCCAAAATTAGCAGCATGATTAAACCAACCGGTTATGTAGCTGTTGCCGGCAAGATCCACATCTACTGCATAAGCCGTAGCACTGTTATAGAAATTACCAATAGGTGGGGCATTTCCTGCAAGCGTGGCCCAGATGATGTTACCATTATTATCATATTTTGCAAGAAAAGCATCGGAGCCAGCGACTAATGCTTTCAGGAAAATTTCATGACCAAAGTTTGCAACACCTCCAAACTCACCACATACATATATGTTGTTTTTACCGTCAAGTGCTATACCATGACCTACTTCGAGATCTAATCCGGAAATTTGCCTGATCCAGACAAGTTTACCATTGATGTCGTACTTGGCAACAAAGGCATCGCTTGTGCCATCGGATTGCAATGTAAGAGGGGGAAAATCCATTTTGTCAGTAAAATAGCCAGTAACATATGAGTTGCCTTTTTCATCAGTGGTGATGGCCATACCTTTGGCACTTCTTTGAGAAGGAGCTCCGAATCCATAGGTCCACTCCCATCCCTGGGCGTTC
>DATJHZ010000531.1:0-3615 GCA_035493595.1 Cyclobacteriaceae bacterium
GTGACCTTATGCTGATTTATCCTTTTGAATATCTTCAACCTGACGTATAAAGTCTGAAAGCTTGGCATCAGCATAGGCTCCGTACGCATCTATGAGCGTTCCTTTTTTTCCATCGCTGGCTTCAATCAAGTATAGAATAGAATTGTCTTCAGGATCTGACATACCTTCGAACCTGAAAAAGGTTGCGATAGTAATGTCTTCAGGTTTGTATACTGTATCTTTTTCTTCAGTAGCGAGCCATTTCCCTGCTAACTTAAAATTTTCAGTATAGCCTTTCTTCACAGCCTGATCAAGACTTTCTGTGATTGTTTTCATCTTGTGTGATTCGTCAATTGTAGGTTTCATGTCTGTAGAAGTTTTATTCTTTTTTACATGCTGTAAAAACCCTGCCAGCATTGAAACTTCCGGGAAATTGATTTTTAGAATTTATTGAGGAGGTATTTCTACATACCCGTTATGGCATTGAAGAATTATATCACAAAAAAACCACCTGAATGAGGTGGTTTTTTTGAATCGCGATCAATTAGATTTATTCAGCGTCAACTTCTTCATGCTGTACTTCGGCAGCGAAATGATTTATTTTCTCTGCCAGCTCCGAAAGTTTTGAATCAGCTTCAGCTTCTTCAACTTTTGTCTCTTCCAATAATTCGGCACATTGTGTTTTTCCCAGAACATTTGCCATAGTTCTTAATGTTCCGTATGCTGATATTTCATAATGCTCAACTTTCTGCGCTGCAGCAATAATGGCTGCATCACGGGCATGACCTTTATCATGATCGTCAATAGCCTCCTGGCCTTCTTTTACAAGACCTTCCATGGCTTCACATTTTTTTGCTGCAGGTTTCAATTCCATAATTTCAAAACACTTTTCAATTCTTGTGATTTGATTTTGTGTTTCTTCAAGATGAGAAGTGAAGGCTTCTTGCAAGTCTTCGTTGTAAGATGCTTTAGAAAGTTTCGGCAGCGTCTTTACTAAAAGTTTTTCAGCCCAATAAATGTCTTTTAAGGTTTCTTCAAAAATAGTTTCCAGTGTTTCCTTAGAAGATTTTGGATTGGCTTTTTTTCGTGCAGACGATATTTTGGATTCTTGTGTTTTAGTTTTCATAAACAAGGGTTTTAATTAAGAATAAAAGATATTTACATCTGATATTATTTGTCAGATTAAAGGATGGTAGGATTTTTTTAATTTTAATCTTCTGTCTCAATATCTGATAGAAAGATTTCGGATCACGAAAACGCAACATTAGCTAATCCAACACATCCTGGTTTAATCTGACAAATTATGATCAAGCTTTAATTTTATCGCTTGCTGCATTAATCACCTCTTTACCTTTTCTCGCAGCTTCTTCAATACCATGATTGTAACGTTCACGCAATGATTCAATAGAGTTACCAACTTTACTAGATAACTTTCCTGTAAGCTTGCGTGATCCCTTCTTTAATTTCTTTATTGTTTTTCTGCCACTTGATGGTGCAATCAAGATTCCGATAGATACACCAATAGCCGCTCCGGCTAATAATCCACCAATTAATTTTTTAGAGTCCATATTAGTTAAACTTTTAATTACCGATTGTTTGCACACCCTGTGCAACATTGGTTTTATAGAAAACATTATGCCACTTATCATTGTGCAAAGATTTGTCTATGATAACAATGCCATGTGTTTCTACGGCCTTTACAAATCGATTGATCATTTTAACAGAATAAAAATTGGGGAATGGTTTCACTTAAAAGTGGCAAATAATTCCCCTCTGTTAGGGCACACAGCGTCTCTGGTATCTTAATTAAGCTTTTTGAATCCGGCATTAATTTTTTGATAGATCAATTTAAAAAGTATGAATACAACAATTAAACAAGAGATTCCCGACAGCCAGGCTGTGAAGCTTTTTCATGAATTGAAGAGGCTTTTGCCTTATTCTTCAACAAGAAAGATAGTGTCGCTTGTAAGAACAATTCTCTCTAAGATAAGATCGAGTAGTTCTTCACAACCACTTGCAGGCATAACACCTGAGACGTCATCTATCTTTCATCAATTGTCTGTTTGTTATCAATGTACTGGTGATAACAGAGCGGAGATAACTCACCTGGATGAATTAGTAGATGACTTGTATAGAGAAGATCGGAGCCGAACTTCAGGTAAACAACTTTTTAGATCTGAGATAGATGCTTTAGGTATAGTTACTACAGTTCTTAGAAAGATTGGAGAACTTTTTAACAGTGCTGGTATCGCTGCATTTAATTACACATTAACGCATGAAATACAACAAGCAAGTCAGGAAGGGCTTGTATAAAATAGGATAAGAAATTTTATAAATCTTAAATTCAAAAATTATGTTACGCTACTCAATCATCTTCTTTGTCATTGCAATTATTGCAGCAATTTTAGGATTTGGCGGTATAGCTGCAGGAGCTGCTGCTATTGCCAAAATTCTGTTTTACATTTTTCTGACACTCTTCGTCATTACGTTGCTGGCCGGAGTATTATTATTTAAGAAATAGCATCTCACGTTACATATAAAATCATTTTTATTATGAAACTCATAAGACAGTACATACTCGTTACGCTTCTCTTGTCTGGCTGTAGTAGTGCTGTGGTAATGGAGCGGCCAACAGATCAGCAGATTGCTGTGATTCCGGCAGCGCCGGGTGCGGGGTTTGTATGGGTTAATGATTCATGGACGTATAGTCGCAGTGCACATGCGTATACACCATCCAGAGGACATTGGGTGAAACCAAGAAAAAGTTCAGCAGTGTGGGTTGATGGGTATTGGATACAGACACGCAGAGGTTGGAAATACATCAACGGGCACTGGCGGCATTAGCGCGTAATGGTTTATTCTGAGAGCTTGAAATGAATGGAGAAGGTAGTGCCTTTGTTAAGCTCGCTTTTTACTTCAACTTGTGCACTGTGACTATTCAAAATATTTTTAGTTGAAGTTAAACCTAAACCCATTCCTGTTTTCTTTCCTGTAAAAAAAGGATCAAAAAGTTTTTCAAGATCTGTTTTAGATATCCCTTTTCCATTATCCTCGATAGTAATAGTGAGGATATTGTTATCAACATGTCCGTCAATGATAAGTAATCCCTTACCTGCCTCCATGGCCTCAATGGCGTTTATGATAATATTAAGAAGAGCAACCTGAATCTTATCTTTATCAGATAAAATTCGTGGCAGGTCATCAGGATAATTTGTTTTCAGTTCTATCTGATTTAACCTGATACGGTCAATGGCCAGATCAATAGTGTCATCAATAATCTGCGTTACTGAATTAAGTTCGAGGTGTAACTCTTTAGGCCTGGAGGAATTAAGCATCTCGCCAACGAGTTGTTCAATTCTATTGGCGTTACGCTCAATGATATCGCTGTATAGTTTTGCTGAATCATTATCAGAAGGCATCTCACCGCGCAATTGATCGAGAGCCAGATTAAGATTAGTCAGCGGGTTTCTTACTTCATGCGCAATTGTTCTGGCGATTTGTCCGGTTAGAGAAAGACGTTCTGCAATTAACATATCATGCTCAGCTTGTTTGCGCAAGGAGAGATCGTGAACAATTCCCTGGTAACAACAAAACTCTGATGATTGATCTGGAATAAAAACACAGTTGATAAGACAA